>JBFWWY010000423.1:0-3858 GCA_050245935.1 Phycisphaerae bacterium
CCGCATTGCCGGCGAGATCTACTTCACGATGGCCTTGACGTTTCTCGAACTCGGCGAATTCGAGAAGGCAGAGTTTCATTACAAAGCTGCCCATGACTATTTCGTCCAGGCGGATGGTCCGGACAGTCTGGCCGCGACCGGCGCGCGAAACGAATTGGGGCGCGTGTACATCCTCCAGGGGCGATTCGCCGAAGCCATTGAGATTTTGGAACCCTGTGTCGAAGTGCGGGTACGAACACTGGGAAGACACGCGGATGAGACGCTGACCTCGCTCGCCAACCTCGGGTGGGCCTTCAGTGAATTCAACCGCGTGCCCGAAGCCGTTCCGCTGCTCAAGGAAGTCTATGAGCAACGCGTCGCGCAGCTCGGCGAAGAGGCACCCGAATCGCTGCGGGCCGGCAACAATCTCGGACTCATTCTCTACAAAATCGGAGACTACGAGGCCGCCGCCGCCGTTCTCGAAAAGCTGTACGAAATCAAACTTCGACTGTACGGGGACGAAAATCTGACGACCGCGCTCGCATTGAACAATGTCGCCCTCATTCGCGGCACGCAGGGAAACAATGCGGAAGCAGCGATCCTGTACGAGCGCGTCCTTGAGACGCGGCGAAAATTATTGGGCGAACGCCACCCCAGCACGATCCTCACGCTGAACAATCTCGCGAATACCTATTCATTTCTCAACCAGGCAGACCGCACGGTGGAATTGCTTCGCGAAGGGATCGAACTCGGAACCGGTGCCATTGAGGAAACAAGTCCGATTTTTCTCGCAATGAAAAGCAACCTCGCCGACATGCTGCGCCGGCGCAAGGAATTCAAGGAGGCCTACGAATTGGCTTCGGCGGCCGTGGCAGGCATCCGCGAGTCGCGCGGCCCGACCCATCCCTTTACCGGCTTATACCTCATGCGACTCGGAAGAATACAGACCGGATTGACACAATTCGAAGAAGCGGAAGCGTCGCTTCTCGAAGCCTATGAGATCACGGTGAATGCCCTCGGGCAAGAGGACAAGAAAACCAAAGATGCGCGCGACGCATTGGTCGAGCTGTACGAGGCGTGGAACAAACCCGAGAAAGCAGACCCGTGGCGCGCTCCGCAAACTGACTCCGCCGACGTGACAGATGCGACAGGGGATCCGTCTGTGCAAGCGCCGAACGGCGGATGATATTTCGACGCGAGATGGGCCCGGGATGTTCCGCTATTTCGGGCTCACCCCGCTGAACGGTATCTGCATTTCCATCACGCCGACCGAAACGGTCACTTCCTGTTTTTCCAGATTGACACGCACCACGCGTCCCGGTCGATGAAATCGTTTGACGAAGACACTGTCGCCGGGCTTTAGCGCGGCAGCGGCGCTGGAGGTCAGCGGCGGCAGCGGCTTCTTGACGGGCCCAGCGGGAACGTTGCCGCGCTTTCCGGTCGCAACACCCACCCGGGCCGCATTTTCCTCGCGGCGCTTCTGTTTTTGCGATTTCGGATCTTCGCGTTGCATGGACGGCTTTGGTGGCGGTGGCGGCGTCTCAGGCGGAAGCACATCGCCTAAAGGCGCTTCAATTTGAAATGCACCGAGGTCGACTTCGGCGCGGTGCTGGTCGATCCGCAAGCGCACAATGCGCCCATCGCGATCGAAGCCGCGTACGCGCACGAGATCGCCGGGCTGAAGGTGCGCGACGCGCCGCACCCACTCCTGAAAATCGCGTTGCTGCGCTTCCAGTTTCCGGCGTTGAACTTCGGCGTCCGCGACCGCGCGTTTCGCGTCGCGCTGCGCGTCGATGGCTTCCGCGCGCGCCCGCTCGGCCTGTTGCTTCACCCGTGAGGTCTGATCGAGCGCTGAACGCAGTTCTTTTGCTTTACGCGACAAATGGCTTTCCGCGCGATCGATCAGATGTTTCGGCATCCCGAGCTTTTGCGCGATCAGGATTGCATTGGATCGGCCGGGTTCGCCGATTCGCAACCGGTACGTCGGTGCCAGAGATTCGCTGTCGAACTCGACGCTCGCGTTTTCCGCGCGAGGGTTTGTCAACGGTACGCTTTTGAGTGCGCCGAGGTGAGTGGTCACAACGCATTTTGATTTTTTGTGCAGCAACTCCTCCAGGATCGCGCGGCCGATTGCCGCGCCCTCATCCGGATCCGTGCCCGCCCCGAGTTCGTCAATCAGCACCAGCGTGTCCGCATCCGCGGTATGGATCGTCCGCACCAGCCTCGTCAGATGCGCGCTGAACGTACTCAGTGATTGCTCCATGCTTTGCTCATCGCCAATATCGATGAGAATTTTCTGAAACACACCGAGGGTGGAGCCTGCGTCGGCCGGCACGGGAAGTCCTGCTTGCATCATCAGACAGATCAGGCCGATGGTCTTCAGCGCTACCGTTTTGCCGCCCGTGTTCGGCCCGGTAACGATCAGCATGTCCGCATCGATGCCAAGCCGGTAATCGATTGGAACGACAAGCTTTCTGGGGCGTGTATCAGATTTCGCCGCGGCATGGAGTTCCAGCAGAAGGGGGTGGCGTCCGCGCCGCACGTCCAACATCGCCGGCTCTCCCAACTTCGGGCAGGTCAGGTCGTAATCGTTCGCATAGCGCACTTTCGCCGTGATCAGGTCGAGAATCCCGATCGCCTGCAGGGTCCCGAGAATAGCCGCTTCGTTGAGATGAATCTCGTGCGCAATGTCCCACAGCATTCGATTCACTTCTTCGGTTCGCTGCAGCATCAGATCGCTGATACGGTTGTTGAGCTCGACGACGACCGACGGCTCGACAAAAATTGTTGCACCGCTGTCAGAGGTGCGGTGAATAATGCCCGGCACGCGGCCCCGATACTCCGTCTTGACTGGCAGGACGACGCGGTCATCATGAAACGTGTGATTGGGAAATTGCAAATGCCGACGCAGATTGGGATCCTGCAGCAGTTTTCCGACGGCACCCGCGATCGCTTCCTGGGCCTCGTCCAGATGGGTAAAAATTGCCCGCAGTCTCGGACTCGCGTCACGCCGGATGTCCCCGCGCTCATCAATTAACTGCGAAATGCGACCGGCAATCCACTGATAATCGCCGACCCGCGTTGCGATTTTGTGCAGGTCCGGCGAATTCTGTGAACATCCGGCAAAATACCGCGTTAGATCATGGGTCGCGTAAAGTGTTTCGCGGAGTTGCGACGCGTCTTCGATGGTAATTCGCAAAGGCGGGGCCGATTTGCCTACAATCGGAGCAATGTCCGTGATACCGCCAAAAGGCGGTGGGCCCTGCGATTCCATCAACCGACGAAGCTGGTCGACCTGATGAAGCCACTGCTGGATCAGGCCCGGCTGAGTCGACGGTTGGAGCGCCTGCGTGCGAGCGCGTCCCAGCGCAGTCGACGCGTAACGCGAGAGAATTCGCGTAACGCCGTCGAAGCCGAGCCGGTCAATGGTATGTGCGTCGATGGATCCCATGAAACTCCTCAGTGTAGTGCGCTGATTGATGTATGACGAATGCCAAAATCGTACTTCGTCGATGAAGCGACCCGTCCGGCGTGGGGCGTTTTTTGCGTTGCCGATTGTCGTCGCAGGGCTTTTCTTTTCACCATTGCCGGCACATGCCCAGGAAACACCCCACCCGTTGAACGCAGACGCCTACTTCGCGCGCGGAACGACCGCGCATCAGCTCGGCGATCTGCAGACCGCGATTGATCTATTTCGGCGGGCTGTCGCGAAGCAGCCCGGCGAACTGCGGTTCGGATTGAAGTTGGCCGCGACCCTGATGGAGGCGGAACAGTTTGACCAGGCCGAGCATTTGCTGGGAATCATGAAGGAACAGCATCCACGATCCGTCGACGTGAGCAGCCTTTTGGGCCGTGTATTCGCCCGCTCCGGAAATTGGA
>JBFWWY010000424.1:0-3858 GCA_050245935.1 Phycisphaerae bacterium
CCCAGAAGCCCCATGACATCGGTGATGATCCCCGTCGGACACGTATCGAGCGATTCGATCGGTAATTTGCCGGACTCAATTTTCGATAGATCAAGAATGTCATTGATCAGCGTCAGCAAATGGTCCCCATTCCGGCGGATGGTCTGCAGCGCATGCTGGGTTTCGACCGGATCGACGTCCCCGGACAACATCAAGTCCGTAAATCCGAGGATCGCCGTCATTGGCGTGCGAATTTCATGGCTCATGTTCGCGAGGAAGCGCGATTTGTCGGCGTTTGCAATCTCGGCGCGCTGTTTCGCGGCACTGAGCTGCTGCGTGCGCATTTCCACCTGATTTTCGAGATCTGCAATCAACGCCTGCTTTTCGTGCATGGCCGCTTCGCGATCATTGAGGTTCGTCTCGACGATGAGTTTATGATCCCGTACGAGCGTGCGCTGTTCAGCGACGAGCTGTTTGACGCGCTGCGCTGCCTCCTCACGCTTTCCCTCGGTGTCGAAAAAGTTGAATGCGAGCTGCGCAATCAGTTCCAGGGAGACCCTCATTTCCACCATCTGGAGCGCCGAGGCATCCGTTGCCCGATCAAACGCAACGACCAGCGCCCCGCGCGGACCTTGCAGATCGTGAGCCGGAGCAATCAGCAATGTGCCGCCGTCTTCAGAGGCGATTCGAGCGACGTTGCCGCTGCGCAACGCTTCGGCGACGTCGATGCTCGTCGAACTCGGAATGACCAGGGAGGGTTGCATTCCCGCATGTCCTACTGCGAGCAAGGTGCCGCGCGCATTGACAAGCCCCACTGCCGGTGCCGGGGTCACGCCGATCCCTTTGCCGATCGTTTGCAGAAAAGGCAGCACCGCGACTTCACAACCGTCGTCGAAGAAGTCGTCGAAGAGTACGTCGTCCAGAGTGAGCGAATCAGCCATTCTGCACCTATATCAACTCAAAGAGTGCCGTGTTCTGCTCAAACTCGCTGTTCATATCCCCGGCGATAACTTTGGCATCGGTCTTGGAGAAGCCCATATCCCGGAACACTTCTGCTGAACATGCGAATGAACGACAGCCGATTGAGGTCAAGCCGCGCAAGGTGCAGATCAAATTCGAGGCTTGCACGCATTGAATCAGTAGCTTGTGTGCGTTGGCTGAGGGGGGCGTGGAGTGGTGGTACTTGATGACGGACACCACGCTCTCCGGAAACTTCCACTGTCGCGCAACCAGGTCGCCGAGCCGCGCATGGTCGAAACCGAGAATTTCCCGCTCCGTACCCACGAGATCAGCATTTTCACCGCTCGCTGCGACCTCTTCGATGATCTGAACGAACTGCTCGTTGGCATACTGGTCGATCAGAATAATTCCAATGTCATGCAACAGCCCGCCGAGAAATGCTTCCTCGGGATTCGGCAGTTCCAGGCGCCGCGAGATCATCCGCGCGCCGATCGCGGTGCTGATCATGTGCTTCCACAATCCGGTGCGGGTGTAGCAGGAAACGCCGTCCCCCTTTTCGAATATGGAGCTGATGGACGCCGTCAGCGCAAGATTGCGGATATGATTGAAGCCGAGCAGCGAGATCGCTTTCTGCAGATTGGTGATTTTTTCGCTTACGCCGAATGCCGCGGAGTTCATCGTCTTCAGGACGCGGGCGGAAAGCGAAGGGTCTCCCTGCAGAACGCGCATGAGATCCTGAGCGCTGCTGTCCGAACATTGCACCGTTTCCATGATTCTGACTGCAGTATCCGGCAGACTGGAAACCCCCACAATTGTCGCCGCGAATTGCGAGGCCGCATCGATGGTTGTCGTGGTCACCGTTACTCCAATTCTGACCGCAGTCGATGCTGCGAAACAGCGGGCCGGCAGCACAGTATGCTTTCGGACCGATGAATCGCCTGCTTCAATGAGCCGCTGCGGCGCTCGCGAACCGGCTATTCCCGTGCGCGCAACACTGCCGATAACTCAAGAACTGCGTCCAGTTTGGCAATCCCGACCGAGTGCTGCCTGGCGCGCTCGCGCGACGTCGTCGTGATCTCTTCGCAAACCACGACAATCATCTGACGCGATCGATCATCGGTCGCCAGTGCGGTGAGCGCCGACCAGTCGGCATCGAGTATCCGCTCCGACACGAGAATTCGTTCGACCTGGAGCTGCCCAAGCGCCGACCGTGCGTCCGCCACCGTGGTGGCGATAATCGGAAGTTTGCACTCCGCGGCGAATGCGCTGCCGACTTCGTGCAGCGGGTCATCTTTGCGGGCAACGAATAACATCGGCGAAAATCGACCGCCGCTGCTGCGCTGGGCGGCGGTAATTGCGCGAAGCAAATCCGCGCGCGCCGCCGGCCGCGCCACGACGGCGTCGAATCCGTATTCGAGTAACGATTCGGGAAAATCGCAGTGCGTATGCGCCACGATGCGGAAGCTGCGCTGGGGATCCGTCAAGACCGGTATGAGTTCGTCCGACCCGGCGTCATGCATCGCGACGTCGGCGACCACAACGTCAAACTGCTCACTCGTCACTCTCTGTATCAGGCGCTGTCCGCAATACGCGGTTGCGACACGCCAACCTTCGTTCTCGAGCACTTGCGCGATACGTGAGACGAGTTCTGCGTCTGTGTCGCACAGCAGCACGCGCCCAAGTTTTTCACCCTTTCCAGCGCCGGCTGTGCGCGGACGCTGTTCGTCGAACTTCGGCAGCGACACAAAAAACTCGGCACCTTTGCCCACGACACTGTCCAGCCAGACTCGTCCACCGAGTGCCGACACCATCTCTTTGACGACGTACAGCCCGATGCCGACACCGGGCGATTCGTTGGTCAACGACGTGCGTACCTGGATAAACCGTCCAAATATCTGATCCCAATACTGCCGGGCGATTCCCGGTCCGTTGTCACTGACCGAAAGCGTGAGTTCGTCGCCGTGAATTTCTGTGCTCACGCAGACGCATCCGCCGCGCGGCGCATAATGAATCGCATTTGCAACAAGATTGGAAACGATCTGTGACAACAGATTTGCATCCGTAACGAACGAGTCGGCATGACTGCCTTCAAACTCGAGCGTCACGGCTTTCTGATCGGCAAGTGCGCGATAATCGCGAAGGGACTGCTCGACGACTTCGCGCAAATCCACGTTCTTGACATGGGTTTCCAACGCGCGGTCAGCGGCACGCTGCGCGTGCATCAAGTTTTCGACCAGTCGCGTCAACCTTCCGGTTTCAACCCCGATGACATGCAGACAGTGTTGCTGATCCTGTACGCTGAGACGCTCCATTTCGGTCCGCATGAGTTCCGCATGCAACACGATCGAGGTCAGCGGCGTCCGCAGGTCGTGCGCGACGACGTTGAGGATATTTCCTTCAATTTCGTCGAGTTCGCTGATGCGTTGCTGCTGTCGTCCGACGGCATCATTGTGCTTATTGATCTGGTTGTGCAGGTCATGCAGTACTGCGTCGAGACCCTGAAAGTCGATCGAGGATGGCGCGCGAATTTCACCGGCGTCACTGCGACCTGCCGGTTGCCCCGTCAAGCGGCGATTGAGCTTGCGGAGAAAGCGTTCCTCATCCCCGAGGAAGAGCCACATCAACAGCGCGCTCAGCGCCGCGCAGCCGCACGCAAATACACCGATGATCAGAAACGTTGCGTTTGTCCAGAACGGACTCAGTGCGAGCAGAACGCCGGCAACGCTTCCCATCATGCCGGTGAGACCGGCGATCATTGCGCACTTTCCGCGCAGGGAGACGCGCGAAAATCGTGTCGGCGTCGGCGTCGGTGGTCCCTCCGGCAGCCGTGCCACGGCAGCCGGATTCAAGACCACACCGAGTTGATTCAAGTCTGTAATGACCGCGTCGTCGTCAGGGCCTGTTGCTGATGGATCAGGA
>JBFWWY010000425.1:0-3853 GCA_050245935.1 Phycisphaerae bacterium
GATATCACGCCCGGTATTGCAAACCTTCCTGAGCCTGCGAGCCTTGCACTGATCGCACTGGGTGTACACGCCCTTCGTCGCCGCTAAGCGAAGCGCGAAGGCCCGTTCGACCTAGTCACATGCCGGATTTTCGAAAATCAGCCGAGCGCGACGCCGCTCGGCTTTTTTTTTTGATCACGCCGTCCGCACGGTTCGTATGGATGCAACCGCCACAATTCTTTCGTCTCGCAGGCCTGAGACCTGACGAATTTGCATTCGTCGATTAGCATGCGGCGCGAACGGGAGAATTTTGATGAAAAATGCCATGATCGCAGTCGCATCGCTATGCAGTGTCTTGACGCTGGCGATGCCGCAAATCTTTGACGAAGAACCCGCCGAACTGCCAACGATTGAGAAAGGGTTCATCTATCGAACCGTCGTCAGCGGCGGAAAAACGTATGCATATAACGTATTCGTGCCTCCGACGTATCGACCGGACCGCGCATGGCCACTCATCCTGTTTCTCCACGGCTCCGGCGAACGCGGAAACGACGGTTTTCTGCAGACCGACGTCGGCATTGCGCACGCAATTCGGAAGAATCACAGCCTCATCCCCGCCATTGTCGTGATGCCGCAGTGTCCGCAGAATCAGACGTGGACGGAGCCGACTTCAGCGAAAATGGCCTTGACGTGCGTGGAGGATGCGACCCGCCGTTATAACGTGGACTCCAGCCGACTATACCTCACTGGCCTGTCGCTCGGTGGCCGGGGAACCTGGTACATCGCGGCACGGGTGAAGAACGGATTCGCGGCCATGGTACCCATCTGCGGCGGCGGGAACGTCGACGATGCGGCCAAGCTGACGGACCTGCCGATCTGGTGTTTCCATGGATCGGCGGATCAGAACGTGCCGCCGGAAGAGACCGATCGGATGGTCGAGGCAATCGAACGTGCCGGAGGTACAATTGAGTACACCCGCATGCCGGGTGCGAATCACGTCATTTGGGACCGCGTGTACGCGAATCCAAAACTGTGGCAATGGCTGTTTGCGCAGCAACGTCAAGCAAAGTAGAAAATCAAAGAAGCGCCGGTTTGCACGATAACGAACCGACTTGTTTGGAGACACGGATGACTCGAACTGTTGTGAAGGTCGCGCTGGTGCTGGTGACATCAAGTATGCTGGCCGGCTGCCAGTCATCGAAGTCCACGCTGCGTGTTGGCGATGACGACATGGAAACATTTGTGCAATTCATGTCACCCGCGACGTTCAAGATCGAAGCCTTTACCAAGCCCGTCAGTTTCGGCGAACGGGGCAACGCAAACGGGCTGGAAGTCGTCGCGTCGACGCTGGACGCTGCGAATGATCCCGTAAAGGTTGTCGGCACGTTTCACATCGAACTCTATCGCCGGCGCAGTGGCGGCGGCGATCAGCGCGGGAGTCTGATCAATTCGTGGGAAGTGGAAACGACAACCCCGGAAGGGTTTCTGGCACACTGGGAGAAATTCGGGCGGTACTACCGTTTTATCGTCCGGTTGGATACGGAGGAGTTGCCGACCGGCGCGTATATTCTCAACGCGTGGGTCAATTTGCCGGATGGCGAACGCGTGTTTGCCGAATCCTTCACCTTTGAACACGCCGGCCCGCCGGTGCCGCCGGTAATTGTGGAAAGTTGAGCCGCGAAACCCTGTCGCGCTGCGACGCGCTCAAAAACTGAACGGATACATTTGCATTGCCGCCGGCGCAATGGGTTCGAACAGGTCCGTTCCATCGGGTTCATTCCCCAAAACAACTCATTTAGAGCATTGCAAATCCAATCGTAGCGGCCGTGCCTCCGTGCCGGCCGTAGAACTCCAGTATGCGTTCTAAATCAGGCCGCTACGGTTGAACTGAAAACGCTCTAGATGAGAACAGCCGCATGGCAAACAGTCGTGCGTCAGCTCGGCGTTGTCGTGGCAATCGCCTGATGGTAACGGTTCATGACGGCTGCGCGCGTGATCAATTCTCTCACTTTGCTCGGCGATTGCGGATCGACGACCGGAATGGATTGCATCGGCTGACCGGCGAATTTGTTCAGCACGATGTCGAGCGTCTCGTCCATGTGCACCAACGGCACATCGGCCCGAACGACGTCGGAGACGGTCAGCAGCGGCATCGCTTCCGACTCGAGGAGCATCGTTCGCAGATCATCGCCGAGCACCATGCCGGAAAACTCGCCTTCTTTGTCGATGACGACAAAGTCGTTGGCCGATGAGGTCCGCATGATACGAACGAGCTTGTCGACGGCATCCGTCGGAGCCACGACCGGGGCGGCGATGCGCGGCAGATCGCTGACAGCGATGCGTTGCAGCATGCGAAGGTCTCCGCTGCCGATTCGCACGCCTTTGCGCAACAACTTGAGCGTGTAAATGGACGCATGTTCAATGCGGGAAGACACCGCCAGCGCAAGGACCGCCGCGAGCATGATCGGAATGATGACTTTGTAGTCCTGCGTTAGCTCAAAGAGCATGAGCGCCGCCGCCAGCGGCGCGTGAATGGTTGCTGCGACAACCGCGGCCATCCCGACCAGTGCGTAGGCACCCGGCGCGGCATCCGGGAAAAACCCCGTGTGTTGCACAAGCATTCCAAACGCGCCGCCGACCGTCGCGCCCATGAACAGGCTCGGTGCAAACACGCCGCCGCTGCCGCCGCTGCCCAGCGTGAAGCAGGTGGCCGTGAGCTTTGTCACGGCCAGTATCAGCAGAATGGAAAATGTCCAGGCACCGGCCGCAGCGCCGCCGGCACCATAGGTATCAGTGGCCAGTGTTTGTTTGATCACGGCGTAGCCGTATCCCATGATCGCGGGAAGATGCACGTCTCCAGGGTGCGGTATTTTCTGTAGAAGCGGCATAAAAACGATAACGAGGCAACCGAGCATTGCCGCACCAATGACGGGCCGGACGATGCGATGAACGGGCAGTTTGGCGAACATGTCTTCTGCGAAGTACAAGGCCTTGATGATCGCCACTGCGACCAGTCCACACACGACACCGAGCAGCGCATAGTTGAGAAACTCTTCCACACTGAACACATATGCGTGCGTGGCTTCCGCGCCCGTAAACTCCAGCGGAATGGGAAAGATGGGGGTGTCGGTGCCCCGAACGGCGTGGGTGACCGCGGTGCTGAGAACGGCGCTGAGAATGATCGGGACGAAACTGCGTTGCGACACATCCCGCAAAAGCACTTCGACGGCAAATAAAACGCCGGCGATCGGCGCATTGAAAATGGACGCGATCCCCGCGGAAGCACCGCACCCGATCAGCACGCGGATATCGTTCACATTCACCCGAAGCCATTGACCAAATCCCGAGCCGATGGCTGCCCCGATTTGAATGATCGGTCCTTCGGTGCCTGCCGAGCCGCCGGAACCGATCGTCAGCGCCGATGAAACTGCTTTGGCGACGGCGACACGCGGGCGGATTTTGCCGCCTTTCCGGGCAATCGAATCCATCACTTCAGGAACGCCGTGACCTTGTGCTTCCGGCGCGAAGTAATTGGTAATGATCCCGACGAGGAGCGCCCCGACCATCGGCAGGATCAGGAACAGCGCATAAGATCCGAGCGCGAGCTTGAGCGGCTCGCCGACACGTTCGAACGAAAACTCCAGAACGACGTCTACCAGTTTGCTGAACGCGATGGCGCCGAGACCGGTAACGATGCCGATGATCAGCGCGAGCGTCCACAACTGCCGGTCAGGATTGTCCCACAAGCGACTGATCCCGCGCACCGCGCGTGCGGCGAAGGTGCGAAAGCGATCAAGGAGGCGCGGTGGGTTTGTCATGTGGAATCGCGGTTATACCATAGGTAGCTCGGTTCGCCAGTTTTTTGCAGAAGATG
>JBFWWY010000426.1:0-3847 GCA_050245935.1 Phycisphaerae bacterium
AGAATGATCGGACCGACGAGCGGGAAGAAAAACTTCTCGATCCAGTTGATCCCCACCGAAAGTTTGAAGTTGTACGCCAGCCCAAAGGCAAGAAACCACGCGACCGCGAACAGCAGCGCATGCAACAGAAACGTCAGCAGGATCCTGTGGGTTCGCGCCCAGAAATGCCAGGACCGTCCCGCTTGCTCGGCTTGTGAATCACTCACGAAACGAATCAGTCCTTCCCAGAGTGCGCAAACTTCCGATTCGACCGCCCGGCAGACGTCCGTGCTTACTGAACCGCGGCGCGAATCGCCCAGATTAAAACTGAAATCCCGCTGCGACGAACGGGTCTGGCGAACGAATTCACGAGCGCGATTTCTTCCGCCTGGTCGATCGCGTTCTTCGCACGCGTGTTGTCGCCGTCCAGCATGGCAAAATAGGCCTCGATCACCAGCGCTTCCGGATCATTATTCGCTGCAGACGAAAGCTGAATGATCCGTCGGATCTGCTTCTCAAAAAACACTTCGTCGCCGAAGTACGGCGCGAGATTGAAATCCTTGACGAAGAGATTGGGATCGCGGCGCGCAGCATCGGCCAAGTTCGTAATCGCGAAGACACGCTGCCCGCGCTCAAATGCGATGTGCGCCAGCAGGACGCACGGCATCGGATCATTGCGATCCGTACGCTTCAGTTCTTCGAGCAAACGCGCCGTGTGCGCCATGCGCTCGAAGTCCAACTGATTCGCGGGCGTCGTCAGCTCTTTGAATTCCGCAAACGCAGCCCGCTGCCGTCGCGCTTCCGACGCATCCAGGTTTGTGCTCATTCGGTCGGCTACCGAAGGAATTTCCACCACCCGGAACGCTGAGGGATCTCGCGAACCTGCGTTATCCTCCTCGGGCGGAACCAGGTCAAAAAATCGCTCATAGCTCGACTGCGGCGTATCGGGAATCACAATCGGCGATGTCGGCGGCAACGAAAACGGACGAATCGGCGTGCCCAGATCGCGCAACAGACTTTGTGTCGCCGCAAGCCCGGAGAATTGCTCAATCTGCCGATCAGACGGGCGAATCGGCGGCGGCGTGTATCGATAGCTTGCACCCGCAATGTCGGTGTTATTGTAGAGCTGCGGGAAAGAGGCAATCGGGGGTAACGTCCCGCGACCGAACGCCTGCCGCGAGAATCCGATCTGACTTGGGGAAGATGGATTGATCGCCTGATTTACCCCGCTCGAAACACCGCTGCCAAGCGAACCCAACCCGCTCCCGCCGCTTGTCCGGGTAAACGTACCGCCGACGCGGCCCGTGAGCGCGGACGGGGTATTCAGCGAAGGTCGTGATACGGTCGCACGATTGATGCGCTGCGCCAACGCGACATCGCTCACAGCGAGAGTTGAAACCAAGCAGAACAGGGGACAGATTCTACGGTACATCATGATACCTCTGCGGAAGTTCCGGATCTGTTATCTCCTCTCGATCTTATCGGCGAGGCCGCCCGGCGCTAACCGCGTAAGCCGTTTCCTGCCAATATTTTCTGAACGAGCCGAGATCATGGACAGCGGCGTTTCTCAATTGACTGCCGCGTTTCAATTCGATACGGTGATTCTTTCGGTTCGTTCAACAAATACGGGTGGACCGCATGAGCCGGCCACATCGCTGTTTTCGGACCTTCGGGCGATTCTTACGCACAAATCGTGACTGACGAGGCATACATGTACCGCGCAATTTCCGCGTTCGGACTGATGGGAGTCCTTGCGACGATCCTCGGTGGCTGTCCGCTCAGCCCGCAAGGGTCAAATAACAACTCCGTCGGCAGCACGGTCGGTGATGTAACGCGGCCGCGCGTCATTCCGGCGTTGCCTTCCGCGTCGGTAACGGTGCAGGTTATCAATCAAACGGGGTTCCCTGCGCGGATTGACGTTCGCATGGAGTTGGCGGGCAGTTTGGTCCGCCAAGCGGTTCGCACGATCGGCGCGAACGCATCACCGGTCACGATTGGAAGTGATCGTACCGATTTCGTCGAACTGCGTGCAATCGTTCTCGCGGAAGACACAGTGGCGCTCCCGATCGATGTACGCCGCCTTGATCGCGACTTTGAGGACGGCGACATAGTGACGTTTGTGTTGCAGCTCGGCGTCGAGACCGATTGCAACGAGAACGGGATCGACGATTCCTTTGAAGCGGACCGCGACGAAGACGGCGTGATCGATGATTGCGATGGTTGCCCGGACGACGCAAACAAGGTCCTGCCCGGTCTCTGCGGTTGCGGTGTGGACGAACTCGACACCGACGAAGATGGAACGCCGGATTGCAACGATGCTTGCCCCGAGGACCCCGCCAAGACCGCGCCGGGAGCCTGTGGATGCGGCACCTCCGATTCGGACAGCGACGAAGATGGAACACCGGATTGTGAAGACGGTTGCCCTGATGATTCCCTTAAAGTGGCGCCGGGCGCGTGCGGCTGCGGCACCGCTGATCTTGACCGGGATGAAGACGGCACGCCGGACTGCAACGACGGTTGTCCGGAAGATCCCGCGAAAATAGCGCCCGGGGATTGCGGGTGCGGGGAAGTGGACCTTGATCACAATGAAAACGGAATCAGCGACTGCCTCGAAATGGACGACGCGACCGTTACCCTGCTTGATCTTGACCAGAATCAACGTGTCGGACGTTTTGCTACGGTGGTTTTCCGTGTCCTTCTGGAGAATGTTGAACCCACGGACACCTTACGCGTTCTCTTTGTCAAGACGGCGGGCAATGATGAGCCGTTCACAGTCTTCGAGAGTACAGAGAACGCGGACGCGCTGACGATTTCCGTTCCGCTCGCTGACATTGACCAGGCGCGCTATCGTGTCTTCGCGTACGTTCTGCGGAACGAAACGACCATTGCTGAGGACGTTTCCGCGGGAACGATTTACGTGAACATTCCTCCGTCCGTCGCGATTCTCGCCCCGGATACGTGCGTCCTCCTGCAGCGCGGCCAGACCACGACAGTCGTGTTCGAGGGTTCCGATCCGGATGATCAGGCAACCATCCGTTTGTTGCTGGATACGAATCAGCAACTGGACGGCGAGGAATTGGTCCTTGTTGACGGCCTTCCGGAGAGTGGCGGCGAACCGCATGCCTTCGATTTTGACCCTGACGGGCTCAAGCTGCCCGACGGCGATTACTACGTTGCGGCACAGATTGATGACACGTTTGACATCGCGGTCGATTACAGTGCGAAGATCACCGTGACCAGCCGGCGTCTTGGCGCCATCGAAACGAACTCCCTTCCGCCGCAGCAGCGACATATGCTGCGCGGCAGTCTCCCGAATTTTCAGTTCGGTTTTGCCGTCGACATGTCGCACGATATGGATGGAGACCAGCGCGCCGATCTGCTGGTCGGCGACCCGCGCTTTGTGCGCACGGTGGATGGAGATGATTTCGACCTGGGTGCCGCGCAGCTCTTCCTCACCACCCGCGAAGAGTCAGGCGACAGTTACAGTTTTCCCGATACCGCGAGCGGCGCGGACACCACTTTCTTCGGCGAGTTCACGCTGCAGCGGGCGGGTAGCGCCGTTGCGATGATCGATTCTGTCAACGGCGACGCGATCGCGGATTTTCTGATCGGCGGCCCCTTCTTCAGTTTCGGGACCGGCGCGCTGATGGGACGCGGCTATCTCGCGGACGGCGCATTTGCGATCACCCGAAAATTCTTCCTGCTCTGCTGCGAAGGATTCCCGCGCGTTTCCTACTTTGAGGGAGAACTTGAGGACTTCGCCGGCAAAGACGTCGCAGGTCTGCGCGACGTCGGCGGCGATCAGATTCCCGATTTTGCCTTCGGTGCGGCGCATCCGGGCGGCATCGGAGTCTACACCGTTCTCGCC
>JBFWWY010000427.1:0-3840 GCA_050245935.1 Phycisphaerae bacterium
GACGCAATTCACATTCCCGCTACGATGTCCAGAGAATGAAGATTCTCCGACTCTTACTTTGCTGCTGCGCAGCGATCACCGGCTTCGCGATGCGCGCCGGCGCGCAGGACGGACCCCGATGCGAAGATACTCTTCCGCCGGCTGAACGGTCCGTCTATGACGCTGAAGTGTCGGAAATTGAGAGCCTTTTGCAGGAAATTGCGCCGAACTCAAATCAACTCATTCAATGGAGCCGCCTGCTTTCTCGGGACACGTGGCGCGGCATCTGGCTCGCCGGCCGACTGATGAGGACAGTGGAACCGCGCGCCGTCGCTGCGAACCTCCATCGTTATGTGACTCAAGACGATCTTCGCGCGTTGATCGAATTTCCCCCGGACGTCATATTCGAGCAAGCGAACGTCAGTCTCGATGCATTCAACACATGTTTCGCAGATCGCGGCGCTGACTTGATCGCAACGTTTCCGCTTCCCGATCTCCGCGTCGAGCGCTTGCTGCTCACTGCAAAGCCGCCCCCTTCACCAACCTCGGATACCGATCTCGACAGGGGAATTGTGGTGATCCTGGAATTGGCACTGACAATCGTTGCGAGCGACGAGGTCACGTTAGCGGTCATGCTCTCGGCAGAATCGCCCGGCGAAAATCCTCTGAGACTCCAAATCGCGGATGCGGCGTCTGCATCGACCGTGCAGTTTTCGGATCGGATTTCGCTGGAGAATGTTCCTGCGGGCGACGTTTCCACGATTCCTGTTCGCGTGCGACTGAGTGACATGACTGCTGCGGATGACTCCCCGGTACCAATCGTCTTCCGCGTTCGCGTTACCGGCGCGACGAATCCGCGCAGATGGGAATTCAACCTCCCCACGAACGAATTCTCATCGGATGCGATTCCGATTTCATTCGTTCCCCCGAAGCAGGAAGACGAACCCATCGTGAGTGCGGAGCGGATGCTCGCAGCATTGAACTTTCCGCCGACGACTTCTGAAACCAACGCAAAGGCGGCTGTAGCCGGAATCCGAACGCAGTTGCAGCAGGAAGGTGTTCCGGACCCGGATCGCTGGCTCTGGGCACGCGGTGTTCCGCCTCGCTTTCTTGAGCAGGAGCCGGCGGAGAGCAAAACATGGACCGCGCTCGCCGAGCAGGCGGATGCCGGCACCTGGCAACGATTGCGCTCGCTCCGATCAACCTCGGGAAGAACCGCGCTCGACGTCTGGAGTCGTGCGTGGGTGGATTGGCGAATTGGAGCAGGTGCCAAACCAACCGGTCCGCCCCCGGGTGCGGAAGAGACGGCGGATCGTTGGAGCCTCTTGCTCGGCGAAGGAAGCCCGTCCCTCATTGCCACACACGAAAAGTTCCAGAACGTCGGCGGCGGTGGAAATACTTCCGCATTCGCGGGCAGATCCAATGCCGCAACGCTAGATCTTCGCAAGATTGCCGAGGCTTCGCGCGCTCGAACGTTCGGAGATTTCAACGCATCCGCGCCCAGCGGTTCCGGAAGCACACTACTGGCGAGCATTCAGCGCTGGAAATCTGATCGGGTTTCGGCTCAGCAATCCTTGGGCACCGTGCGATCATCAGGATCCGATTCATCGCTCACGTTTGAGCAAAGCCGATTGATGATCCAGGGAGTTCCGGGCTATCCCGGCGGTGTGTACGAATTCTATGGCACGCCGGGCAACTGGCGATGTCTCATTCTTCGAGTGGGAACCAATGGGAGTACTTATCGCCTGGAAGACGCCGGCGTATCAACATTCGGCGCGACCATCGGAAACCCGCAGCGCGCCGTGCTGGTGTGCCCGCCACCGAACATGTCGGACGCAGATTTTGAAAGTATGCGATCCGCAATTTCCGCAACGGGCGGCGAGGTGACCATCGCCCCCTGCTGTGCCGCATTGGGAACCGACCAGAGTCAAAATCGCTGGGACAACAATGCCATCGGGCATTATTTCTACCTCGTCAATCCGCTGCTCTACGAGATGCCCAGCACCCGCACCGTGAAGAAATTTTCTCGCTGACCTCGCGGATCGTTTGGCAGGCGCTTGATCAGGTTCCTTTCGCGGACAGGTAACGCTGCAACAATACGCCATACCGCGTCCGGGTCTCAGACGGAATCATTTGCGCCTGCGTCCAGACCGCGAGATCCAGCGCGCGGTGCGCCGGACATTCCGGCAACGGCTTTTCCGCGATCAGCGAAATCGCTGATTTGATCAGCGCGACCGCGTTCGCCGTCGCGGCTTTCAAATGCCCGATGATTTCTTCGAGCAGCGCCTGCGGCGTCATGCCGGGTTCGTGCGGCTTCCAGCAGTCGTAATCCGTCGCGAGCGCCACGAGGCCGTAGCTGATTTCCGCTTCACGCGCCAGCTTCGCTTCCGGCATGCAGGTCATGCCAATGAGGTCGCCGCCCCATTGCCGGTGCATGTTCGATTCAGCCACGGTGCTGAACGCCGGCCCTTCCATGCACACATAAGTCCCCGCGCGGTGGACTGTAGCGCCTTTTGCTTTTTCTCCGGCCCGCAGGAGCAATTCGCGCATGTGCGGACAAAAGGGTTGCGAGAACTCGACGTGCACCGCGAGACCGTCATCAAAAAAGGTCGGGATGCGACGAAAGGTTTTATCGATCACCTGATCGACAATCACCAGATCGCGCGGCGCGATATCCTCCCGCAGCGACCCGACTGCCCCGCTCGCGATGATGTGTTTCACACCGAGCGACTTCAGCGCATAGATATTCGCGCGATACGGCACCTGCGACGGGTTGAGCGTGTGTCCAATGCCGTGACGCGGCAGAATCGCCAGCGATACACCGTGCCAGTTCAATAACTGAATCGGTCCGCTCGGCAGCCCGAAAGGCGTTTCCGGCGTCACCGTCTCTGCGCCCAGCGCCTCCCCAAGCAGCGCCTCGCCCAACCCCGTCCCGCCGATTAATCCGATCATTCAACTCTCCAACTGCAAAAAAAAAAGTGTGGGGGACCGGCTCTCAGCCGGTCAGTACGTGTGGGGAACCGGCTCTCAGCCGGTCATTACGTGTGGGGGACCGGCTCTCAGCCGGTCAGTACACGAACCAGACGAACACCCGCAAACTCGCCCCAATCTCCAATGACTCCACCCCTTCACCCCTCCAATCCTCCAATCCTTCAATCCTTCTTCATCCCCAAATAAACGATCCCCACCCACATATCCGGCTTGAAGTATCCGTTCCCCCACTTCGCATCGAGTTCCGCCGTTGGTTTGGCAGCGATGGTCTCATCCTTTGTTTTCCCAACGTCGATCAGCTTTTGAATGTTGTCGCGCGCTGTCTGCAGCATGTTGCGAAATTCTCGTACATCCTCCGCGCTGCCCGCCGGTCCGTGCCCCGGAATAATTTTCGTCTCGTCGTTTACGAGTTCGAGAATGCGCTCGGACGCCGCGATCATGCCGTCAATGCTGCCGCCGCTGGAAGGGTCGATGAAGGGATACATGCCGTTGAAAAAGCAGTCGCCGGTATGCAGAACGTTGGCTTTCGTGAAGTAAATGATGCTGTCGCCGTCGGTGTGTGCGGGATCGACGTGAATCACGCGAATTTCTTCGTCGTTCCAATAGAGCGTCGTCGTGTCGCTGAAGGTCACAATCGGCAGCGCAATCGGGGGCGAAGCCTCCACGGTCCGCCCGAACGCTTCCATGAATTGTTCGGTGTTCATCCGCTTCCGCACGTTATCGTGCGCGACGATGATCGCACCAGCTTTGCCGAAGTTCTCGGTGCCGCCGGTGTGGTCGCCGTGCCAGTGCGTGTTGTTGAGACATTTCACCGGCTGTTCGGGGAGTTTTGCGACCGCCGCGTGGATTTTGTCGGACATCGGCGCGGAT
>JBFWWY010000428.1:0-3840 GCA_050245935.1 Phycisphaerae bacterium
CGGCGATGGCGGCGTTGTATGCGGCGACATTGCCCGAATTGACCGGCGCGGAGCGGGCGGCGGTAGTTGAACTCGCGGCGAAGATTCGGCTTGCGTTGACCGAGCACGTGTGCCGTCAACTCGGCGGCGTAGACGTCGGCAGCAATTAACGACCCACCAGCATGGAGGCTGTGATATGGCAGCTGTTGTTGTCGAGATGACCGGGCAGGAGCACGCGCTTTGGAATTCCATGAATCGCGTGATCGTGAAGCAATCGGAGATGGAAGATAAATTTCGGAAGGTCGGCAAGTCCGGAACTTCCGCGATGGGATCAATCGACACGCAAACCCGCAATCTCGGTTCGTCGCTGAAAAATGCGACCGCCGGATTCGGTGTCCTGGCCGCATCGATCGGCGCGATGACCGCTGCACTGCGGGCCGCGATCGAGCAAGGCGATCTTGCCGGGAAGCGGCTGATGGGCGTCGAAGAGTCGCGACGGCTGTTGACGCAGGTTGCGAACACGCCGGGCGAGTATCGCGCGTTCGTTGCGAAGTCGAAAGCACTGCAATCAAGCACCGGCATTGATGAAAAAACCATCAACCAGATCATCTTCGATGCACAATCGGCGGGCTTGTTCTCCGATATCGACCTGCTTATGTCGCTCAAAGACATCGGGCTTGACCCGACCGCAGGCATCCGCGCCACCAGCATTCTGCAGCGCGAGTTTGGCGGCGCAGGTCCGGGGACAACCGGCGCGGGCACGACCCGGCAGATTGTGAATAAGTTGCTCGCGGCGGCGGCGAGTAGTCCGGTTGGTGCGAGCGAGATTGCAACGGCGGCGGCGACAGCGACGACACCATTCGCCAGCATCGGCGGCAGTGACGAGGAACTTCTCGCGCTGCTGAGTGTGTTCGCGACGACGACGAAATCGCCGGAAATCGCGGCGGACCGCATCAAGGCGCTGTCGCAAAACGTGGGGAATCGTCGCGCTCGCATTCGTGGCGCCGACAATCTGAGCGGTCTCGCATTGCTCGAAGCGCTCCCCGACTTGGAAGCCGCGGGGAATCTCCGCAGCGAATCGGGTAAGGTGCAGACGTTGAATGAGTTTCTCGGCGACGCCGGCGCGATCGAGGGTGCAACAAAGGTCCGCCAACTGCGCAAAGAGATTCACGCCGTATGGAATGAAGTCAAACAGGCCGAACTCGACTCCGGTACGCCGTTCAGCAAGCTGGCATCGAAAATGGCGATCGTGGCCGACAATCCGGAACTCGCGCAGATGCGGGCGGTTCGCGTGGCGCAGGAGGGCGCGGACATCATCGCCGAGCAAACGGTAGGACCGGCGAATCTTGTCCTACAGGAACGCCGACAGTATTTGCGACAACGGTACGGGCCGACGTGGACCGGATGGTTCGCGCAACGCGGCATGGATGCGGGCGACATGGTGTATGACCCGAACACCGCGGCGCGGAGAATCTTGCAAGACCCGAATTACTATCTCGGTCGCGAGTCCCGCCCATCCGACGAGGCGATGCTGGAGCAATTGCGCAAGAGCAATGAACTGCTACAGCAGATTCGCGACACGAATCGATCAATGGATCGGAAGTCGCTGGACGAAGCGTCGAAGCCGATCCGCGACCCGCGTGATCCGGCACTCCGAAACGAAGGTTTGAATCAAACCGCGTCCGGAATGGCGCGCGGTCTCTACTGATCCGGCCTGGCACTGGCGAAGCACGACCCGCGCACGTGTGCGGGCGAATCCATCTCTATCAGACAGGAGTTTCACAATGGTTGCGAAAGCGACGAATCCGAAAACGACGAGCGGTGCGACGGTGACGATTGAGACGACACGCGAGGCGATTGTCGACGGGATGACAAAGCCGGTCGGGACCGCACTTGCCGAAATCAAACTCGCCAACGACTGCAATCTCATTCAACTTTTCAACCTGCTGAATGGCGGCATGGCCGGTCCGGTCGATGCGAATTTCGGCGCTGTTCTCTGACCCCAACGAAAAACCCCGCGCCGATACGCGGGGCTTTCCTCACACACTCAAAAGGAGCGTTCAACCGTGATGAATCTACCGACCCCGACCATTATTGCCAAGCTGAATTCACTACACCATGAAGCCGAGCAATCGGCACGGCAGGCGGTTGACCGTGCGCTGCAGTGCGGCGAGTTGCTCGCATCCGTGAAGGATCGTCTACCGCATGGTGATTTCTCGCGATTCGTGATCGACCATTGCCGATTCTCGCTGCGCACGGCGCAGGCTTATATGCGGCTCCACCGGCACCGTGACGAACTCGCGGCCAAAAGCGCAACGGTTGCGTGTTTGGGAGTCCGGGAAGCGCTCGAGCTACTCGCCGAGCCGAAAGCCGATGACACCGAATGGGGCGAAAGCTGCCGGAAGATTGACGCGGCGCGGGCCGAGATTCGCGCGTCGTTGGCATTCATCGACCAGCATCCGGAACACGTTGACGAATTGCTGGAGAGTTTCAACGAGCCGATGGTAGCTGCCGGCCATTCCCCCTTCACGCTGGACGATATTCGCGAGATTGCGGGCGTGGCGGCATGAACTGCAGTTGTCCGAAAGTTGTAGTTGAAACGACGCCGGCGCAGGCAGAGCTTTTCCGCCGACTGTTCCCCGGGAAAGCGCCGGGCAATCTCGCGACGTGCGAAGCATTGATACAGGCCGGGCCGGATCGTGTGCGGGCAGACGGTACGCGGGAATGGTGGACGACTTGCGACAGGTGCGGCGGTGAGCGGTTGCGCTTCGCGCTCGAGCCGGATGAATGCGAGGCGGCGGTATGATCGACACCGGCACCGAACGGATATACACGCGCTTCGATGACATCCTCGCGAGCGGTCGACGATACGGCACCATCTATGCCGATCCACCGTGGCGGTATCACAATCGGGCGTCGCGTGGCGCTGCAGACAAGCACTACCCAACGATGACCGTGGATGAAATCTGCGCGCTCCCGATTGGTGGGATTGCCGCTACCGGCGCACATCTCTATCTATGGGTGACGAACGCATTCCTTTTCAACGTCCCGAAGATCATGCGCGCGTGGGGATTCGAGTATCGGCCGCATATCTTCGCATGGTGCAAGCCGCAAATGGGCGTCGGGAATTACTGGCGCGTGTCGCACGAGCTTTGCGTATTCGGTTCGCGCCCTGGGGCAGACCCGCTGCGCGATCATCGCATCGGCGGATGGGGCGTCTTTCCGCGTGGCCGACATTCCGAAAAGCCGGAACAGGTGCGCGAGTTTATCGAGGCCGCGAGTCCGGGACCGCGTATCGAACTCTTCGCACGTAATCCCGCGCCGGGCTGGTCATGCTGGGGAAATCAGATTGAGTCGAACTTGTTCCGCGCCGTCCCCGCGTAAGCACTTCCCCGAACGTCTTTGACAAGTGAATAGCGATGAATCGCCGAACTCGTTTGTTGCTACTGATTGTCGCGGGGCTGTTGTTGCTGGCGTGGGTGTGACGTGACTTTTCCACACTCCGAACAGATCCCCGATTCATTCCCCCGCAGGTCATAGCCGCACTTCGCACAATGGCCGGGCTTGACGTGGCGGCGGTCGAACCAGAACAGTAGCGCCGTGGGCGTGGCGAATATCAGCACAGCGAGCCAACCCGGGACAATGCGAATCGAGACGTAGCCGACATTGAGTGCGAAGTAATCGTGAAGCGGTGAAGCCGTCCAACCGGCAAGCCGACGCGGTTGGCCGAGAGCGTTTATATCCGCCCATTCGGTCCCCGACCCTTCCGAAAAGTCGATGCACACCAACGCGCCGAGAAATGCGACGCGACCGAGATCGACCGTGTAGAAGCTGGACGCTATCAGCAACCCGACGACGATG
>JBFWWY010000429.1:0-3838 GCA_050245935.1 Phycisphaerae bacterium
TCGTCGAGAGCAATATTCGAACCGAAGGCGGCACCTGGCAGATCGATGAAGGTGCGACGTTGCGGGCTCCCGGTTAATTCGGACTACTATTCGAACTGAACATAGGAATCGTCCGCGGCGGCGGCACGCTTATCGTCAATCGACTCAACAACAACGGCGGCACCGTCGCGCCGGGCGACTCCCCCGGTGTTCTGACAATTGCGGGAAGTGCAACGCCGGCCCGACCCGGCGACTATCTTCAGGGCAATGGCGGCACCCTTGATATCGAAGTCGGCGGCCTGACAGTCGCCACGCAGCACGATCAACTTGCCGTCGCCGGCACCGCGACGCTCGGGGGCACGCTGAAGCTGACGCTCATCGACGGATTTGTGCCACAAGACGAAGATGAGATCACCGTGCTGACGGCAGGCACGCGCACCGGCGAATTTACCAATATTGACACGAGTACACTGCCCTCCGGCATATCGGCGGAAGCGGAATACAGTGCCACGGCGGTGATCGTGCGCTTCACAGGCCAGCCGACGGACAACGGCAACGAAAACTCATCTGCAAATGGGAACAGCAACTCATCCGCGAATGTGAATGGCAACACGTCACCAAATTCAAACAGCGCCGGAAACGGGAACAGTAATTCCGGTGCAAACAACAGCAATGACAACAGTTCCGCAAACGCCAACAGCAATAGCGCAAACAGCAACGACAATTCCAATGATGGTCCGGGCGCGCCCATGATGATGTGCGGCAATTGCGGTGCCGGCATGGCGATGGCGTTTCCGCTCTGGGTGTCGGCCTACGGAACGTTCCTCGGTTTCAGGATTCGGAATCGAAGACGAAATCGATAAGCATTTCATGGTGAGTTCGACAAGCAGAAGCGGTTGAGTCGCGGCAGATTTGAGGATCGGCGATCTCTGACATCAGGATCCAGCGCAGCGCAGAGTCCGCCGAGGTGAATTTGTTGAGCGTTGCCTGCGATTCCGTCGCAACTCCGACCAAGACTTATCGAAAAGCGGCATATCTGCGTACTCTTTATCCTCTCACGATCCTCATGCCGATGTCGAACAATTCAGCGAATATCGCACCGATGATGACACCCGTGCATACGACGATGAAATTGCTCGCGAACCATTTCGGTGCCTTCCAGCGAACCAGGAATGCGATGATTCCTCCCGCGAAAATCAGCAACGAGTACGAAGCGGGAATCAGCAACCCTAACCCGATACTGACCGGTGAGGGGACCCAGATCTTCACCCGTTCCGAGGACAATCGCTCCGCTACTGCCAGCATGGCGGCACCCGCTGCGAATAGCAGGATCCAGGAAATACTCCCGACCGGCAGCGCGCTGCCGCCGTCGCGAATCAGCTCGGCGACATTGCGCACGGCATCCACCCCCGGCGCGGGGAATTGCTTGCCGCTGCCGAGCTGCGCTTCCGGTTGATTGATGACCGTCACAAAAAAAATGCAGGCCGCGAACGTGCCGATCATCGCGCCGCACACCTGGGCAAAGAATTGCCGGTGACGGCTGGCACCAATCAGCGCGCCGCATTTCAGATCGTATAACAGGTCGGCACCCTGGCTGGCGGCACCGGCCGCCATACTCGCGGCCATCGTGTTGGTTGCGACATGTGACGGGGCCGCAGCACCGAAGAGAAGCTGCGCTGATTTCGCCAGCGGCGCAGACGGAATGATTCCGACCTCGCCGGCGATGCGTCCGGAGATCAAGGCCAGCATCAACGCCATGGCGATGCCGAGCAACGCGAGCCACCAGGAGATCCCAAAAAGCACTATTTGCACGATCACGGCAAGCAGCGCCGTAGCAGCGACGCACAGGTAAATGACTCTGTGGATTCCCTGAAGCGCGAACAAGGAGCGCATCGTCAAAAGAATCGAGCGCCAGGAAAACGCGAAGCCGACGAGCGAACCGACAAACATCGCAGTCACGCCGAGCCAACTCTTGAGATCTTGCCAGTCACCGCCAGTTTTCACCATCGGGATTGCGACGGCTGTTGAGAGTAAGGCACCCAGCAGGAGTGAAGCACTCAATCGCGGACCGATCAGTCCACCAATTCCCAAAAAGAGCGGCTGGAGGAGCAAGTGCCAATGAACTGCTGCGACAGGAACACCTGCGATTGAAAACGGCAGCGCCCAGCCGGCCGCCGGCAGCACGGCTATGGAGGGAATCGAGAGAACCGTTGTCGCAGCGGAAGCCAATGCCGCAGAGATCAGGATCCACGTTCGTCGTGCGGCCTCCGCTCCGCTTGCATAAAGCTCGCGCAGTGTCTCCGCACTGGCCACGCCGACGACGAAGGGAAGATTTTCATTCACGATCAATTGCCGCCGAATCAACGCGGCAGCGACAATACCGACCAGGCATACGGTTGCGATCCAAAGCGTCAACTGTCCAAAACTGAGAACTTTATTTTCAAGGATCAGGTACGCGGGAATGGCA
The DNA here is from genome assembly GCA_050245935.1 of Phycisphaerae bacterium. Taxonomy (GTDB): domain Bacteria; phylum Planctomycetota; class Phycisphaerae; order UBA1845; family Fen-1342; genus JALHOX01. Next base: position 2,447 of record JBFWWY010000429.1, read on the forward strand.
CCCACCAATCCCGCGCCGGCGACCGAAGAGCCGGCGGAAGCCGTGGTCTGCGTGATGTTGGCTTCCAACATGGAAAACGGCCGTCGTGTGTGAACGACAGTGTGAACACTGCGCCAAAAGCCGACCGCGATTAACGTGGCAGGAATGGAAAGATTGAGATTGAGCCCGACACGCAGCCCCAGATAAATGCCGAAAATCGCGAACGCACCCGCGATGACCGCGCCAGTCAGCAGTGCCCGAAATGTCGCTTCCATCTGATCGATGACGCTGGTGCGCACGTCGCGTCGATCATCGTGGTCCAGAACGCTCGCCTGTGGGCGCAACGCATGAAAGGGCGGATGTTGAACGTTGCTGTCAATTGCCTGCGACACCTGGAGCTCCTGATTCGAGCGGAAGAGATGGGGATCGCAGCCATCATGCTTACCCGCCTCCGAAGTTACGTCAATGCAATCTTTGCGCGTACACAAAAATCGACCGGTAACGCAGGCCGTTACACGGCATCCAAGTCGCACATTGGTAACGTTTGCAGGAGAACATTTGATGTACACGGTGCGAAGAAGTAATCAACGCGGACATTTCAACCATGGTTGGCTCGACACCTACCATACTTTTTCCTTCGGAGATTATCACGATCCGAACTATCACAGGTTTCACAGCCTGCGCGTGCTGAATGACGACATCGTCACGCCGCAGAACGGCTTCGGGATGCATCCGCATCGCGACATGGAAATCATTTCGTACGTGGTGTCGGGTGAGTTGGAGCACCGCGACAGCCTCGGGAATACCGGCGTGCTGCGCGCCGGCGATTTTCAGGTGATGACGGCCGGCTCGGGAATCCTCCACGCGGAGCGAAATTCATCCGCGCAGGAAGATTTGCGAATCATCCAAACGTGGATTCTCCCGGATACGCGAGGGCTGACGCCGCATTATCAGGACCGGAACCAAAACGGCGGAACGACGGAGCCGGGCACTTCGGTCATTGCGAGCAATCGGGATGAGCCGGGCGCCCTGCCGATCCATCAGGACGCGCGCGTGCTTCACGTCCGTCTCGGTGCCGGCGACAGCGAAGTGTTCGCGATTGGTGCGCAGCGGGCGCTTTGGGTTCAGGTCGTGGACGGCACAATTCAGGTCGGCAACGAATTGCTGGAACGCGGCGACGGTGTCGGCATCGAGAATGAAACCTCGGTGGAGATATCCGCGAACACCCCGGCGGATCTTCTCGTGTTCGACCTGGCTACGCGTTCATAACCGTGAGAGGTTGTCTCATCCCCGGATTGGCGTCGGAGCCTGTCCGGGGCTTTGACGGTACGTCGAGCGGGCTGACCTCCAAGATTCGCGCTTCATTGGATGGATCACGACTTCACGACGCGCTCCGCTATACTCTGCCCCCTG
>JBFWWY010000430.1:0-3834 GCA_050245935.1 Phycisphaerae bacterium
AGCATGCACATCGGTTGTTCGGCACGCTGGTCGGTCTTACCACGCTGTCGCTCGCACTTTATCTCCAACGCTATGAGCCAAATCGCAAGTTACGTGGGATCGGGTGGTTTTTGTTTCTGCTGGTGTGCGTGCAAGGCGTACTTGGGGGGTTACGCGTCACCGGGCGATTCACGATGAGCCAGTCGCACGACGACGTTGCGCCGAGTATCGCGCTCGCGGTGGTGCACGGCGTGTTCGGACAGATTTTCTACGCGAGTCTGGTGGTGCTGGCAGTGCTCGTGTCCCGGCGGTGGAAGTCAGTCGCGTCCCACGCGCGCCGCGAACTCAGTGTTCATTCGCCGGCGGCGTCGTTGTTGCTAGTGGCAGCGATTATTCTGCAGATCATCCTCGGTGCCGTATTCCGCCACCTTGGTCTCGCCCTGACATTCCACGTTGTGTTTGCGGCATTCGTATTAGCACTCGCGTGTTTTGTCGGCTTTCGCGCATGGATGCGCGATGATGCGCTGCCTGTTCTGCCGAAGTACGGCGGGTGGCTGATGATGGCGGCAACGCTGCAACTACTGCTCGGTGTGTTGGCGCTGATCGGCGTGATGGTGCGGCGCGGTGCGGAATCACCGCCGGCGCTTGAGGTGATCCTGACCACGGCGCATCAGACATTCGGCGCGGTTCTGCTGGCGCTGGCGGTTGCTTTTGCCTGCTGGAATGTGCGGTTGCGAAAGTTTTCGACCGCAGAAAATGATTCCGCGGCGCACTCCGTGCTGGTGGCAAGCTGATGTAATCCGAAGACTGGCGTCTTGCACAATGACCGGCTGAGAGCCGGTCCCCCACGTTGCATGGACTGGCGTTTTTGCAAACTGACCGGCTGAGAGCCGGTCCCCCACGTTGCATGGTCCTCCACGTTGCATGGTCACACGCCTTGCTTGGTTTCCCCGCTCTCCGTGATTCACTACCGTGGTCTCACATTCGCTCTGGTGAGCCAACTCGCTGCTCCGTGTGGCTTAACACCTCATTTGCAATTCATGCGCCGTTTAACTCGCGGCGTAAAACTTGAATTCGCTCGATATCGAGATAGGATCGGAAGCCTCATCGAGCCGCAACCCTTTCTCAACAGAAGGAGCTCGACAATTTCCCTTACACCAAACCCAACTGCCAGCCGTGCGCATTCGCAGCGCATGGCCGCGCTGGCCGAGCATTTTCGTTTCGTTCGTGCGCAAAGCCGACAACTTGCCGCACCGCTGAGTGCGGAAGACTGCTGCGCGCAGTCGATGCCGGATGCGAGTCCCGTGAAATGGCATCTGGCACATACGACCTGGTTTTTCGAGCAATTCGTGCTGCGCGAAGCCGATTCGTCCTATGCGCCTTTCCGAACGGATTTCAATTTTATTTTCAACTCGTATTACAACGCCGTCGGCCCGCAGTATGACCGTCCGTCGCGCGGTTTGCTGACGCGCCCCGGCCTGGACGAAGTGCTGGCATATCGCACATGGTGCGACGAGCGACTCAGCGCACTTTTTGATCGCAACAGCGGCATTTTGGACGATCTTGCCGACACGATTGAAATCGGCATCAATCACGAACAACAGCACCAGGAACTGATTCTCACCGACGTTAAGAACCTACTCTCGCGCAATCCGCTTTATCCGGCGTATCGCACGGACAAGCCGCCGGCCCTCGTCGAACACGATCTGCCGATCCGCTGGCACCCGATCGATTCCGGCATGGTCTGGGTGGGGGCTGCGTCGGGCTTTTGCTATGACAACGAACAGCCACGGCATCGCGAGATTATCGAAGCATTCGAGATCGCGTCGCGACTGACGACAAACGCGGACTATCTGGCCTTCATCGAGGATCGCGGATATGAACGGCCCGAGTTCTGGCTGGCAGACGGCTGGAATCGCGTGCAGAAAGAGCAGTGGGCAGCGCCGCTGTACTGGCGAAAACGCGACGACGAGTGGCACGAGTTTACACTTGCCGGCCTGCGGCCGCTGATCAGCAACGAACCGGTCTGCCACTTGAGTTACTACGAAGCCGATGCGTTTGCGCGCTGGTCGGGTGCGCGGCTGCCGACGGAAGCTGAATGGGAAACAGCGGTGCAGCACGCACCAAAACATGGCAACTTTGTCGAATCCGGCGCGTTTCATCCACGGCCTGCGAGCGGTTCGAGTGAGACACCACAGCAGATGTTCGGCGACGTCTGGGAATGGACGCGCAGCAGCTACGCGCCGTATCCCGGCTACAACGCGGTCCCCGGCGCGCTGGGCGAATACAACGGAAAATTCATGTGTGATCAGTACGTATTGCGCGGCGGATCGTGTGCGACACCGGCGTCGCATATTCGCGCGACGTATCGCAATTTCTGGCCCGCGGCGACTCGCTTCCAGTTCGCCGGCATTCGATTGGTTCGTGATGTATGACGCAGACAGCAGGTTCGGCAGAGGTGTCGACCGTGAAAACAAACAGCGAAAATCGCGACGCTCTGCTGCGCGAAGTGTATGAAGGCTTCGAGCGGTCGGTGAAACATATTCCACCGAAGTTTCTGTACGACAAGTGCGGTTCGGAACTTTTTGACCGTATCACGGATACGGAAGATTATTATCCGAAACGCACCGAACTACAGATCATGCGAGCGAATGCGAAGGAGATCGCCGAACGCGTTGGCAGCGGGCGAGTCGTGGTCGAGTTCGGCACGGGCACCGGTGAGAAAACGGAACTGCTGCTGTCGCTGCTGCAGCGGCCCGCAGGCTATGTGTCAATCGACGTTTCGGCTTCGATGTTGAAAGAGGCGGTCGTCGCGCTCCGCACGAGATATCCGCAGTTGACGATCGAGCCGCTGGTCGGCGATTTTCATACGGATTTGAAATTGCCGAAGATCGCCGGCTGCGAGAAAGGGCCGTTGATCTTTTTCCCAGGCTCGACGATCGGCAACTTCACGCCGGCGCAGCGCAGCAAGTTTCTCGAACGGATGCGCGGCCTGTGCGGTGACGACGGTTGCCTGCTCATCGGTGTGGATTTAAAAAAGGATCCGCATCGGCTTCACGCGGCGTACAACGATTCGGAGGGATGGAGCGCGGCGTTCGGGTTGAATTTGCTTGAGCGACTGAATCGCGACTTTGGTGCAAACTTTCAGATCGAGAATTTTCGCTATTACGCTCATTACAATCCCTCGGAAGGACGGGTGGATATGCACGTTGTGAGCCTGGCGGATCAGCGCGTGCGTGTGGGAGACCGGCATTTTGATTTTGCGAACGGCGAGAGTCTGCTGACCGAATTTGCTTATAAATTCACGTTGGCAGAGTTTGCGGAAAATGCGCAGGACGCGGGGTTCAACGTCAATTCCGTATGGCTCGATGAGAAGAGAATGTTCAGCGTTCAGTTGCTGGAGCCGGCGCGATAAGCCCTGAACGAACACCGCTTCAAATGGGAAGCGTCCGGCGCGAACCGGACGCTCTTTTTTTTGCAACCATCGACGGTGGGTTTCGCTTCGCACCACCCACCCTGCTACCGGCCCGAACTCGGGCCCGTCGTTTCCAGCCGCTCATACACACTGGCGCGAAGATTCAGATCAGGCGAAAACGATCGCGGCGCGCAAAGGTTTCATGCCCTTTCGTTTCCTTATGGCCGCGGCGCTGATCTGAGAATTCTGCTCTGTTTCGAAAATCGGCACCATGCTTTTCTGAAAACGACGAGATTCAGATGGACGCTATTCCACCGTCACGGATTTCGCGAGGTTTCGCGGCTTGTCGACGTCGCAGCCGCGAAGGACCGCCGCGTGATACGCCAGGAGCTGCAACGGCAAAACCGTCACGAGCGGCTGCAGCGGTTCCGGTACGTCGG
>JBFWWY010000431.1:0-3830 GCA_050245935.1 Phycisphaerae bacterium
ATTGAAGGTAAAGCGCAACATGGCTGACTGGCTCTTGAACCGCTTCGTTTGTCCAAGGTAAATGGCGACCGTCCGGGCGACTCATCGCGTATTCCCATTCGGTTCGCGAAGGTAAGCGTTTGCCCTGCGCGCGACAATAGGCATTTGCCTCGTCCCAAGACAGCGCCACAACGGGGAGGTCTGGATATAGCGCGGGATCGACGCCGAGTTCCCAATGTCGGGGAATCGGGCCGCCGGCACGCAGGAGAAAATCTCGATATTGCGCATTGGACACTTCGGCCCGGTCTATATAAAAGTCTTCCACCGCTACCGGCGAAATCTTGCTACCGGAAAGCGAATGCATGCCTCCGCGGACAAAAATCATTGCTTCATCACGAACGTCCGCTGTTGCATTCAGTTGCACCGCGAACTCCATCCGCTCGCGCGGAATGACAACCGTGGTATCCGCATGACGCCCGCCCTCTGCAACCACGCCAAGCCGGTATAGTCCGGGAGCGAGCCGTATGGTCGCGGGGAATGATCCGTACCGAACTGCCTGCCCGCGCACCTGGCCATCGTCTGAGAGCTTTCGTACAAAAAGTTGTCCTTTTTGAATTTCACTCATCACCGTAATTCGCGCCAACCGACGATAGGACTGCACAGATCGAGAAAGTTGAAACGCTGCCGGCGAAGCGATCAACAAGACGATCGCTGCTGTTGCCAGGATGGTTTTATAGCGATTGCCAAAACGCCTGAGTTTCCGCCCCAGGCTCGGCGGCTTCGCCAGAATCGGATCGCCGCTCAGATAGCACCGAAGATCCGCCGCAACGTGCGCCGCGGTCTGATAGCGATCCGGCGGACGCTTCTCCATTGCTTTGTGACAGATCGTCTCCAGATCAACCGGAATTCGCTTGTCGAACGTGCGAAGTTTTCGCGGATTCGCTTCGATGACCGATCGCAATACCGCCGGCATGTTCTCGCCGTCAAACGGTTTGCGTCCCGCGAGCAACTCGTACAGCACCACGCCCAGCGAAAAAATATCACTGCGATGGTCGATGCCCGCAGTCGCGATCGCGGCTTGCTCCGGACTCATGTAATGACAACTGCCCACCAGCCCCGTCTGGGTTTGCGACGTCTCATCGACAAGGTGCTTCGCAATGCCAAAATCGGTTAGTCGCGGCCCGATCTGCGGATCCATCAGCACGTTCGACGGCTTGACGTCGCGATGAACAATTTTGGCGCGGTGGGCGCAATCCAACGCATCGGCAAGCTGCGCCACAATCTCGGCAGCTTTGCGATACCAGTCGCGGACCTCTCGCGTCGATCCCTGCGTACCCGCCGTGCGGGAAGCGATCAGCGCTGCGAGCGTCTCCCCCTCTACGTATTCAGAAACCAGGTACTGCAGACTGCCGGATTGCCCCGTGGTGAACACAGGAACGATCGCCGGATGCTGCAGCGCCGCCGCGCTGCGCGCCTCAGCCCGAAATCGCGCGATCGCGTGCTCGGAACTGCCCAGACTCTGATGGAGAACTTTCAGTGCGACTTTGCGATTGAGGATCGTGTCATGCGCGAGATACACGACCCCCATGCCGCCCTGCCCCAAGCGGTGCAGAATTTCAAATTCGTCGATTTTCTTCAGATCGTCCGGCGGCTGGAGCGCCTCGACGGTGTCACCGAGAAAATTTTCGCCGGCCATTGCCCGGTGTTGCAGCAACGATTCGATGCGCGCGCGCGACCCAACATCGGGGCAGACGCGGTCGAGGTACGCGGCGCGCTCGCCTTCCGGCAGGCGCAGCGCCTCCAGAAAAACAGCCTTCTCATCAAATGGTTGCTGTGCCATACTTCGCGCTTAGGTTCAAGAGTACAACGCTCCCGAAGAAAGCCGGATTCTGCGCCGCGATCTGCGAAAAAATTTTAGACTTCGGATGTGTCGGATAACCGGGCGTGCAGCCACGCCCGCGCGTATTCCCAATGATCGCGAACTTTTGCCACAGATTGATTCATTTCATCGGCAATCTCCGCGAGCGTCATTCCGCCGTAGTAACGGAGTTGCACAACGCGTGCCGCGTCAGCGTCCCGCGCACTGAGCGCTTCGAGCGCGTCCGTCAGGTCGAACAGGTTGAACGTCGCCGAGTTCTGGTCGACCGTCACTTCCACCAGCGGCTGACGCTGCCGGTCGCCGCCTCGCTTCTGGGCACTTTCCGCCCGGATATGGTCAATCAGGACGTCGTGCATCGCGCGGCCCAGCAGGTAGAAAAAATGTTTACGATTTGTCGCACTGAGCTTCTCGCGGGCGGCCAGTCGACAATACGCGTCATTCACCAGATCCGTAGACTGAAGAGAAGCGACCCGCTGAGAAAAAAGCTTCGAGCGCGCGACGCGGCGCAACTCCTCATGGACATGATAGAAGAGTTGTTCGCGCGCTTCGGCGCAGCCGCCAATCGACTTTTCCAGAAGACTTGTGATCGTGCCCACGAGACCGTCCGAAGTTTTCAGTTGCCACGTTAAGCCCCCTGAACCAGCGGCGGCTTCGCCGAAGAGGCGGTTACACGTCGAGACCCGAAAGACTTGAATAATCCCTGAGAGTACCGTCACCCCGCGACGTCGCAAAGCGCATCGACGAGCGAATGCGCTGATCAATACCAGTGGGCGGGCATCCTGGCCCCTTATGCGGCAAGCGGGAAGCCTGCCCCGCCAGCAGTACCGTGGCAACCGGCTTCCGCCCATACGCGGAAGAAATGGGAACTTTAAACAGCCGCGCGCATCGCACGCCCGTCTTCCAAGTGCGTCGTACGAATGTCGCAGGGTCCTTCTCTGGGCCGATGGCGACGAATTCTTGGTAAAACCGCATTGACGAGCAGACTATTGATTCGGGTACAATCGCTCGCGGTTTTCACCAGTCATTTTCCCAAAATCCCGGGCAGCGAAAAGGCGAGTTAACGATGAGAATCTTCAAGCGGTTGTTGGCGCCCCCTTGCGCCATGGTCACAGGACTTCTTTGCGCGCTCACCACGATCTCGTGCATCCCTTCGCTCCCCACAACCACCAAAATCCCTTCGCGCGCGCAAATCGAATCCGGAGAAATAAGCGTATCTCGCGACGAAGGAAGACCTGGCGCATCGGTGTCTCTCGGCGCGGGCTGCGCCATTTTCGCGACGCACGATTTTGCCGACGCCAACCCTGCCGTCCGATCCGCCACCGAAATCGACGAATCCATCCGTGCGACGATCACGGGACTGTACGGCACCGAATCCGGGGTCAGCGCATTCATTGACGGCAGCAACGTCCTGCAGATCGATGGCACCGCCGGCAGCGACAGTATCGGACTGCGCCTCGGTGCGACACCAGGGACCATCGACGTGCTTTTCCCCTACGACGGAACGGGCACTGTCTTGCCGTTCTCACTCGCGAGTATCGTTGCAATCGATATCGACGCAGGCGCGGACGACGACATCGTTGCTTTTATCGACGTGAACGGCGAAGTCGCCACGGTCCGCCCCTTCACCCTCGCTACCGGCGACGGCGAGGACATTGTCATCGGCCACACCGGAACCTTGTCGGTCCCGGATGTGCTCACGCTGCTCAATATCGCCCAAGGCGCGATGAATCTTATGAACGACGCCGACGGCATCCTGCAGAAGGCTGGTGCAGTATCCGGAAGTACCAGCCCTACACTCATTGAAAACGCGGCGACGCTCGTCAATGACGCGCAAACCGCGTTCATCATGCCGGCAGCGGACTACATTGAAGATCTCAACAACGACTTCATTCAGATCACTGCGTAGCGCGTCATCGACACGCGCGATCAGGTAATCGCTGCGGCCGCAGCCCTGGTGCAGGAGGCCAACGCG
>JBFWWY010000432.1:0-3824 GCA_050245935.1 Phycisphaerae bacterium
TGCGGCGTGTTGGATTCGGTGGTGTACGTCGTCTCACAAATCGCGGGTGCCTTCCTGGCGGCCTGGGAGGTGGATGCTGTCACGACGACTGCGCTTGTGCTCGCGCCCGCGCCGGAGGCGACGACCGCCGCGATCCTGTTGATGGAGTTTCTCTTTACGTTCCTGCTGATGCTGGTCATTCTGAACGTCGCCGTTTCCGCGAAGACGACGAAGAACTCCTATTACGGGCTTGCGATCGGGATCACCGTAACGGCCGGCGCGTACGCGGCGGGCGGCATCTCCGGCGCGGCACTCAACCCGGCGGTCGGCGTCGGGCCGCTGGTTTACCTCGTTTTTGTGGGCAAAAGTCTTGCGGCGCACTGGTGGATGTACGTGCTCGCGCCGCTCGCTGGCGCGCTGGCGGCGGACATCGTGTTTTATTTTCAGGAAGGCACGACGATCCCGGTTGATCAGTTTCTGGTCGAGCGGGAAGCGCGCGACGTCACGCCGGTCGGCGACGCGGCGCAGCGGGCGGGTGCAACGCAAGCGTAGACCGCAGTGCGTTTCAGGGCCGAAAAGACTGTGCGGCGGGGCAGGTTGCCCCATCCTTAGCCGCGCGATTCGAATGAACTGTTTCACCAATCGTTGTCGCGGCGAAGGGTGGGGGACTGAACGCGACACACCAGACCTATTCCGTCAGCGGCTTCAGAAAATCCGTTTCGGCAAACAGCGTTTCCGCGAAGTAGCTGCTGCGCACAAACGGACCGCTGGCGACCGCGCTGAAGCCGATTTCCCGCGCGATGTCGGCGAGTTTGTCGAATTCCTCCGGCGGATAAAACCGCTCGACAGGCAGATACTTGTCATCGCCGGGCTGGAGGTATTGGCCGAGCGTGATCATCTCGCAGCCGTGCTCGTGAAGGTCGCGCATGGTCTGCACGAGCTCTTCCCACGTCTCGCCGAGACCGACCATGATGCCGCTCTTGGTTTTGATGCGCGGGTTGATTTCCTTCACCGTTCGCATCACGCCGAGCGTGCGCTCGTAGCGGGCGGCGGGGCGAGCTTTCTTCTGCAGCCGCGCGACGGTTTCGATGTTGTGGTTGTAGACTTCGGGCATTGCGGCGCAGACGATCTCGATCAACTCGCGCTTGCCGTGAAAATCGGGCACGAGCACCTCGATCGTCGCGTGCGGCATTTTCTCCCGTGTCGCTGCGATGCAGCGGGCGAAGTGCGTCGCGCCTTCATCCGGCAAGTCATCGCGCGCGACGCTGGTGATGACCACGTGTCGCAAGCCGAGATGCGCCGCGGCTTCCGCGAGGCGCTGCGGCTCGTCGTCTTCCGGCGGTTTCGGCTTTTTGGTGGAGATCGCGCAAAATCCGCAGCGCCGCGTGCATTCGTCGCCGAGGACCATGAACGTCGCGGTGCCACGCGACCAGCACTCGGTGAGATTCGGGCAGCGGGCCTCGACGCAGACGGTATTGAGCTGCAGCCCATTGATCAGATTGCGGGTTTCCAGCATCTGCTGCGTCGGCATCGGCCGCTTCAGCCACGGCGGCAACCGCCGCTTCCGCGGCTGCGGCTCGCCAACGACCGGTAATGAGATATTTGCGTTTGGCATAGGACCTTTATCATATCGGCAAGCGATGGAAAGGACGAGACGCGGATGGGTTTCGGACAGGACAGCTCGAAACCCACCTATGACCTCAAGTTTATGAATACAGGCTGAAACTCCCCACGATCCGCTACACTTCCCCGCCATGAGTCAGCCTTGTTTCATCTTCAGTGGCGGCGGGACGGGGGGGCATTTGTTTCCCGGTATTGCGGTCGCGAACGCGGTGCGCGAGAAGCTGCCGGATGCGCGGATTATTTTCCTCACGACGCAGCGCCAGCTCGATCGCGACTTGCTGGGGCGCACGGATTTCGAGCAGATTGAGCAGCCGGTGCGGCCGATGTCGTCGCGCCCGTGGCACTGGCCCGGCTTCGGTCTCGCGTGGCGCAGCAGCGTCGCACTTGCCGCCAAAACGATTCAAAAGACGCAACCCACCGCGATTCTCGGCCTCGGCGGATACGCCGCCGCGCCGCCGATTGTCGCGGGGAAGAAGGCGAACGTCTTTACCGCGATTCTGAACCCCGACGCGATTCCCGGCAAAGCGAATCGCTATCTCGGGCGGATTGCCGATCTGGTCGTCGCGCAGTGGGACGTGACGCGGAAACACTTTTCGCCGGCGACTGACGTGCGTGTGCTCGGCTGTCCTATTCGCGCGGAGTTTGAGTCTGCGGACCCGACGATCGCGATGCGCGAGTTTGAGCTCGTGCCGACGCGGCCGATGCTGCTGGTGACCGGAGCGTCGCAGGGAGCGCGAACGGTGAACGACGCGCTGATCGCGTGCTGGCCGAAATTCTTCGCGAAAAACCCGCAGTGGCAGCTTGTGCATCTGACGGGCACAAGCGAGCACGAGCGTGTGCAGGCCGCGTACGAGCGGGCCGAAAGCGATCTTGAAGATGAAAAGGTGGACGTCGCGCGGTTTCGCGATTCCACGCGTGTTGTCGCGTTTACGCACAGGATGGCGAGTGTCATCGCCGCTTCGTCGCTCGTGGTGTCGCGGGCGGGGGCTTCGACGCTGGCGGAACTGACGCGGCTCGGCAAGCCGTCGGTGCTGTTTCCCTATCCGTATCACAAGGATCGGCATCAGCACGCGAATGCGCAAGTGCTGGTGGAGCGCGGGGCGGCGGTGTTGTTGGATGACACGCGCGACGGCGCGCGGAACGGCGCGATTCTCGCGCCGGTGCTGGAGCAGGTCGCGCGAAAAAATGTGCACGACGTGATGGCGGAATGCGCGGCGTTAATGGGCAAGCCGGCGTGTGCGGAGAAGGTTGCGGAGTTGTTGATTACGCGCGGTGGGTGAGTCGCTGGGGGGACTAAGATTTGTGGATTGGTCAATCCCCCACCCTGCGCCGCGATTGGGTTGGATTCGTTCACGCGATGTTTTTTGGCGCGGCTGAAGGGTGGGGCACCCGAGTTCCATTTCTCATGTCCGCCAGTGAGTTTCCTCCTCCCACAATTATTGGATGGCGCGTCAAGCCGCCAGACTTTTATTGGATTCAGACAACTCACTCAAGTGGCTTGAAGCGCCCGATTACTCTCCACTGTCGCGGCGTTTTTTTTCCTGGCTCCGCTTGTACAGATACAGAATGATCGGCAACTCAATGAGCGGGATCACGACGATTAAGATGATTACCCACGTTGGCATGACCTGACCATACCGCAAATCAGTCGTTTTCGTCGCGTAGAAAATCGCGCGAAGATTGGAACGGCAATGTTGCGGACCAGGGTATGGGGCGCGTGTGTAAGCAGCGCAATGATGCGTCGCGGACGCATCCTACATAACTCGACCCACATCCAATCATCGGGCATTTTCGCAGTTCCTGGTGAACCAGAATTGCAACGCGTAACGATCATGGAAGGGCGAACCGACCCTCCGAATTGGCCTGTGCGTGTGACTCGCACAATGATGCGTCGCGGACGCATCCTACAAAATTGCGCGAAAGAATTCGTGCGGGCTGAGCGCCTGCACGCCAATTACTCCAACCCCGCAAACAGGGCGTCGGCGAAGGCCTGGGGATCGAAGGCTTCAAGGTCTTCCATGGTTTCGCCGAGGCCGATGAATTTGACGGGGATGTCGAGTTGATCACGGATGCCGACGACGATGCCGCCTTTTGCGGAGCCGTCGAGTTTTGCGAGCATCAGGCCGGTGACTTTCACAACCTCGCGGAATGTTTTGGCCTGATTGATCGCGTTCTGGCCGATCGTCGCGTCGAGAACGAGAAGTGTTTCGTGCGGCGCGCCG
>JBFWWY010000433.1:0-3820 GCA_050245935.1 Phycisphaerae bacterium
GAAGAGTTTGTCCCGAGCGGGTTCGGCGTCGCGGGAAATTGGATCATCGCGCGAAACTTCGACGGCGAGGTAGGCCTGTTCAACGGCGACACGGAGCAGTTGATCATGGTTCCGGAGAGCGATCTCGCGCACATCGCGGGTGCGGCACCGTCGCGCGAATTCTGGACGGACGGCGATTACTGCGTCACGATCGCCGACGCGAATCGCGTTTCCGATGGTCTGTCGGTGAAGGTGATCGACTTCACCGGGAATGCGCCCGTGATCAAAAGCTATCCGCAACCCAACGTCACCCAAACGCCTGGCCGCGAGAACGAGACGTGGCAGGCGGATATTGATGCGACGGCGCGGCGCATCGTTGTGCAAGTGACAGACTGGCTGCTCGTTTATGATCTCGATGATCCGAACGCACAGCCGCAGGGCTGGAATCTGCAGAATTTCAACGGCATTCGCAACACGCGAAACATTCACCTGTCCGGCGACTACGTCATCTATCAGACATTCGACAAGACCGGCAATGGACGCGAAGTGACGCGGATCATCAACATCACCAACGGCACGCTGACGCAGCTTCCCGTAAATCCTTCGGCGGACTTGCCGCTGGCATTCGAAGCGGGCAAGTTCGGCTATTTTGCGTTCGAAACCGATGCGGACATGGGAACCAATGGAACCTCGCGCGCCGTGCTCGGTGAAATTCAGGGGGATACGCCGGACATCACGTTTGAGAACGACGCCCGCAACGCGATCGGCGACGATCCGGACGACGGTATTGTCGGCTACGGCTGCACGATCTGCATCACCCCGAACGGCGAATACACTTTTGTTGCGGGCTGCGGGATCATCAACGTCGCCGACTATTTCATGTACAGCACCGGCGGTGCGTTCAAGACGCTCGACGATGAATTCGATCAGGATTCGCTGAATTCAAAGATGCTCGGTTCGGAAGTCCACGCGAGCAATACGCTGGTCGCATGGGAAACACCGGACGGAGTGGCGTATTCGAGGATTCCGTAAAGGCCGGATCAGCACTATTCGAGGTTCGTTTACCGAGCGCGGGCAGCGATGCCGCGCTCGGTTGTGCATTTGTAAAACGAGGACGATGTGCATGATCGCAACAACGAGTTGCGCTTTACCATATTTGGTAAATCCTTCATCGCGCGGTGGTTGCTGCCATTCGCGTGACTGCCGGCAAGCGAACTGGTGAATCAGGCCGTAAGCATGAGCAACAAGAACGCGATAATGGTGCCCGCCATGATCGAGAACAACCCGACCACCGGCACGAACAGCATTGCGAGGATGCGACGGATGCCGGGGCGCGCGCGGGCGTCGACCATCCGCGCAACGACGAACGCCCACCAGAGGAAAAGTGCGACGGCGGCCGTTGTCATGGCGACGTGGAGCGGAAACGGAAGCCCGTTGTTCGTGGCTGCGAGAATGAAAAGGAATGCGCCCCACACCGCAGTGCCGAGCATGAAGCCGCCGGTGTAGTGCAACAGGCTGCGCCAGAAGATGTACTGTCGCGGCGCGCGATGCGGGATCGCGATCTGCCACAGCATCACCGCCATCGCGGATTCGCAGATCAAGCCGCTGGATAACGTAGCGAGTCCGATACCGAGAATCGGGCACATTGCGCTGTGCGGAAAGTTGTCACCGAGCGTGCCGAACATCATAAGCAAGAAGTAAATCAGGAATGCCAGCGCGTAAGTAACAGCCGTAAAGGTCCGCGCGCAGCCGACGTCCGCGACGGGCGGGAATCGTCGCGCGAAGGTGCCGGGCGAAAACGCAACCTGCACGAGCACGCGCACGTACGCGAACCGCGTGGATTGGGTATCAAATTCGGTCGCGGGTATCGGCTCCCCCGCGATGATCGCACGCTGTACGTAAACATCGACGAATTCGCCGCAGTCGGGGCAACGCGGCTCGGTGATGCCGGTGAGGTTGTAGTCGCAGGCGAGGCAGATCCAGTTGTTGGTGTCGCCGAGCGCGCGGAATGCGGCATCATCGAGGGGGTTCTGTCCGGCGGGGTTGGCGTGGTCTTGCATGCGGCTTGATACTCGTGGCCCCGCAAACGCACGATTCGAATGGTGGGTTAGCGGCTGCGGGACTGTTCAAAAATCAATACGCGGCGCTCAAGCGCCGTCAACCCACCCTACCCCTTGAAGCTGCTACGCGAATGATGCGTCGCGGACGCATCCTACGTTGCTTCGATGTGAACGCCTCGGCCCTTTGCTTGGCGCAAGGGGTTCGGTTTAGCCGCACGCACCCGCTGCGACCAGATCTCCGGCACCGGTCTTGCGCTGGACTTCCGGCCAGTCACGATCCGGCGAATACCACTCGTCGAGGACGGCGGTCCACTCGCCGGCATTTTTCGCGCGGACGAAGGCGTCGCGAACTTCGAGTCCGTTGGGATGCAGTTCTGAATACTTGATGCCGAACTTCCGCATCAGCCTCGACGCCTGACTCGCACCTTCGATCTCGGCGCAGAGGCGGTAGTGTTCGCGAATGATTTCGCCCTGCTCCGGTACGCTCGGCGGCGGCGGGAGTTCGCGTCCTTCGAGCAGTGCCCTCGTCTCGCGGAAGATCCACGGATTGCCGATGCAGCCGCGTGCGACGGTGACGCCGTCGATGCCCGTTTCGTCGAGCATGCGTTTGATGTCTTCGGGCGTGAAGAGATCGCCGCTGCCGAGGATCGTGCGGTCGCCGACGTGTTTCTTGACGCGCGTGAGGAATTCCCAGCGGCTCGGGCCGATGTAGCGCTGCTCGACCGTGCGGCCATGGACGGTGACGGCCGCTGCCCCATATTCGAAAGCGGCGTCGAGAATACGCCAGAAGTTCGCTTCGCTCTCCGGCGTGTCGTCGAGACCGCGACGCATTTTCACCGTTACCGGCTTTTCCTTCGGCACCGCGTCGCGCACGCGGCGGATGATTTCGATCGCGGTGTCGGGCTCGGACAGCAGAAAGCCGCCGCGACAGCGTCCAAGGACCTTGCGGACCGGGCAGCCGAAGTTGATGTCGACCAGGTCGAAGACCTCCGCCATCACCGCCGCCGCCTGGCCGAATTCGACCGGGTCGGCCCCCATGATCTGCCCGCCGACGGGGTGATCTTCTGCGGGCACGTGAAAGATTTTCTTGTGCAGTTTGCTTTTCTGGATCAGCAGTTTGTCGAGCACGACCTCGTGAATCGCGAACGGCGCGCCGCAACGCCGGGCAATCACACGCATCGCAGCGTCGGAATACCCGGACAACGCCGCCTGCACGACGGGGAAATCGAGTTCGATGGGGCCGAGTTTGAGCATCGTCCAATGATAGCGGCACGTCGCGTTTACAAAAAAGGCGCGGGTCGAAAACCCGCGCCACAAGAACGCGCCGTCGGACGCAGGGGTCCGACGCTACACCCGTGACGCTACATCAACCGCCGGTCAGCAGCGCGACGAACGGGCCGATGTCGCCGACGGACACCGTCAGGTCGCCGTTGATGTCGGCGTTGCTGATATTGCAGTCGGGGAACTGCGCGGCGTAGCCGCTGGGGTCGGTGAGTGCGAGCACGAAGCCCGCAATGTCGCCGACGCTGATTACGCCGTCACAATTCATGTCGCCGAGCAACGCGGATGATTCGCACTGCACATCATTCACGACCACGTCGTCAACCGCTGCCTCAAATACCGAGTTGTTGGGGACGTCCGCCGCGATGAAGCGAATGCGCATCGTGTTCGCGTTCGGCAGATAGTCGAATATGCGAAACTCGACCTGTCCCCAGGCGCGTTCATCCGGCACCGTTTCGAGCAACAGCCAATCGACCTCATCGACGGACACTTCGAAGATC
>JBFWWY010000434.1:0-3811 GCA_050245935.1 Phycisphaerae bacterium
ATCTGATTCGCGCGTGCTTTCCGGCCGGTTCCATTTCGGGTGTGCCCAAAATCCGTGCGTTGCAGATTATTCATGAACTCGAGAACGTTGAGCGCGGGGCGTACACCGGTGCAATCGGCTATATCGGTCTAAACGAAAACACCTGCCTGAACGTTGCCATTCGCACCGTGCAATTTGACGCACACGGAGCTTCGCTTCATGTGGGCGGCGGGATCGTCGCCGATGCCGATCCGGAAGCCGAATACGACGAAACGCTGGCGAAAGCGCGGGGCATTCTGCGGGCCGCGGATGCGACCTCGCCGATTCCGCGTTAATCTGCGGCACGACGGCAGAAGTTCGATATCGAGCGAAAGGGCAAGCTTGCGCGAGTGGGTAGCGATCAACGGCGAACTGAAAAGTGCGGATGAAGCACGCGTCAGTGTCTTCGATTCCGGGTTCATGCAGGGAATCGGTCTGTTCGAAACCATGCGGGCATATCAAGGCCGCGTATTTCGGATTGGTCGGCATCTTGACCGGCTGATTCGCTCCGCGCGTCAGCTCGGCTGGGCCACGCTGCCGGAGCCGGAAGAAATGCGGGAGGCCGTTTCGGCGGTGCTGGGCGCATGTGAACAAGCCGAAGCCCGCGTCCGTCTGACCGTCACGACGGGATCGCTGCGCGCCGCAGTCGATTCTGAAGAGGCGCCACGGCTGACCATTGTGGCGTCCGCAACCGATTCACGCAGCGGCGGCTACGATTCACGCCTGTACGAAAAAGGCGTCATTGCCGCGGTCTCGCGCTACCGACAAAATCCGTTTGACCCAACCACCGGCCACAAGACGACGAGCTATTTTTCGCGCCTTGCCTCGCTCCGCGAAGCGGTGGCGGCAGGTGCCATCGAATCCATCTGGTTCACGCTTGATCAGCACCTCGCAGAAGGTGCAATCAGTAATGTTTTCCTTGTTAAGAATGACGTCCTGTATACGCCGCCAGTGGAGACGCCGGTGCTTCCCGGCATTACCCGCGCAGCGGTTCTCGAACTTGCGAAAGTTCTCAGGATCGACGTATCGGAATCTCCGCTGACCCTCGATGACGTTCTCGGCGCGGACGAGATGTTCGTCACCAACAGCATGATGGAGGTACTGCCCGTTATTCAACTTGAGAAGGAACGAATCGGCGACGGGAAGCCTGGTGACGTCACCGCTCAACTTCTAAACGCTTACCGCGCCACCGTCGCAGAGGAGTCGAATGATGGCTAGAACGCGGGCAACGCCCCGGGACCATTCTTCTCCTGCGACATCGCAGGCAGAGATCCAGGTCGCTGACGTGGAGAAAGCGCTCAATGACATCGCGCCGTTTCGGTGGGCGGCGGAATGGGACAACGTCGGTTTACTCGCCGGCGACCCCGCATGGCCCTGCCGGAAAGTATTGCTGACGATCGACCTGACCGATGATGTCGCCCAGGAAGCGCTGACAACCGGCAGCGACACCATCATTGCCTATCACCCGCCGATTTTCGGTGCCGTCACCCGAATTACGCCGACGGCATCTCTTCCGACTCGCTACTTTCCAGCACTGCTGGCGAGCCAGGTGTCAATTTTCGCGCTTCATACGGCACTCGACGCAGCACCCGGCGGAACGAATGACGTACTGCTTGATATCTTCGAACCGCGCGCGCGGTATCCGTTGAAACCCATGATGGCAGAAGACGCGTCCCTGAAACTGGTGGTGTTTGTGCCTGTCGCTGAGGTGGACAATGTCCGCACCGCGCTTGCGAAAGCCGGGGCGGGACAAATTGGACACTACAGTGAATGCAGTTACGAATTGCGGGGTACGGGAACATTTCGCGGCGACGCTTCTTCCAACCCGACTGTCGGGCGCAAGCTGCAGTTGGAACGTGTGGATGAAGTGCGGCTGGAGATGATCCTCCCCTCGGCACGGGCCGGCGAAGCCATTCGCACGTTGTACAGCGTCCATTCCTACGAAGAGCCTGCCTTTGATCTCTATCCGCTTCGAGCCGTTGCGTCACGAGGGGCTGCGGGAATGGGCCGCGTCGGGGTATTGCAGAAACCAACGCTGGGAAAGGCGCTTTGCCGGAAGCTGGCAGAAATCGTGGATGTTTCCAACGCCCGAATTGTCGGGAATCCGAACCGAAAGTTTTCCAGCATTACCGCCGCAGCCGGTTCATTCGGCGTCGCCGACTTTCGGGATCCTGACTCACTTGTCGTGACGGGCGAATTCAAACATCACGATGCATTGATGCTCCAGCGCCGTGGAATTTGTGCGCTATACCTCGAACACTGGGCGAGCGAACGCCCAGTACTGGATGCCGTGAAAACGCAGCTTGCGGATCGTTTGCCGACATTGCACTGCACGCGCGCGAAACGCGATCGCTCTCCATTTGCACCACTTGCCCGTGGTGTGAGATAACGTGGCATTGGCGCAACAGTGGCGCTTCGCAGTTGCAGCGCGTCGCAAAGCGACGTTTATTAAGTTGCATACGAGGGCACCGTAATCACTCAACCCAATTGGGATGCGACTCTATTTTCAGGAGACTGATCATGCTCCGATGTACTCTGACTGTTGCCTTCCTGTCGCTCTGCTTTGAATTCGCGACAGCACAGAACAGCGCGATCGCGATCGTCAACGGTCGTACGATCACCAGAAAGGAGTTCGACGACTTTCTCGTGGCGTCGCGCGGCGTTCATGCGCTCCGACAACTCATCGTCGCGGAGCTGGCTGAAACCGAAGCCGCGCGGCGGGGATTCCGGGTCACCGACGCCGACGTGCAACGGGAATATCAGTCGTCGCTGGAGCGCTTTTTTCCGCCCGACCAGCGCGGTGGTCAAATGACCTCCGAGGAACGGGAGAAAGCGCTGAAACAACTGCTTGTTGAAAAAGGGATGACGCGCGCGGAGTTCGACCTCGCCATGAAGCGAAATGTCTGCCTGCGGCGGATCGTCGAAGCGGACTTCACGGTCGACGAGGCCACCCTGCGCGAGGTGTTTGCCAGAAATTACGGCGAGAAAGTACAGGTGCGCCACGTGCAGATTCGTGCCGGTGATTTTGCGAAACTGCAAACGGCGCGCGAAATGCTCGAAAACGGTACCGATTTTCTTGAGATCGTCGAGAAGTTCAGCGAGAACCCGGACTCCCGCGAGAAAGGCGGTCTGCTGCCGCCATTCTCCTACCGTGATGATGAGATGCCGGAGGTGCTGCGCGAAGCGGCATTCTCGCTGAAGGTCGGAGAAGTTTCGGCTCAACCGATCCAGGCCGGAAATATGTATCACATCCTCAAAATGGACCGGCGCATCCCTCCAGCCGACGTGACGTTTGAGTCGGTACGCGAAGAAGTGCTGCGCGAAGTAAAGGACCGGAATACCGTCGTCATGATGAATAAGCATCTGCAGGAATTGTGGGACAAGATGGACCTGCGCATTCTGCACGGCGATCTGCATCGGGGGTTTGAGGAAGCCATGAAAGAAGCGGCCGCGGGGCAGATGTCCGCGACGCCGTAGCACGGCTTCGACCGGCCGCCAAATCGCGTGCCCCCACGGATTCGCCGCTGTACCTATAATGTTGTTTTGCGCCGATGCGTTTCGGCCGTGTGATGGATTGCCCCGTCGCTTACAGAGCCCTCACTTGCGCATAGATATTGCCCGAGTCTCGCTCGCGGCCAAGTACCGGCTGCTTTTCGGTTTCGCGGTATTGCGGATTATCGCGTCGGCGCTTGCGTTGCCGTGGTACTTCATGAATTTTCTGATTCTCGAACCGCCGGTCCGCGAAGCGACGCGCGCGGCAGACGCCTATCTGCAACTCGGTCTGGGTCGGCCG
>JBFWWY010000435.1:0-3803 GCA_050245935.1 Phycisphaerae bacterium
ATCGGCTTCGTCGTCGCGGTTCGCAAACGTTCGCTGACGCGCGTGATGAAACACTTCGAAGACGCCGGCGAACGCCCGCACCACATCGGCCGCATCAAACGCGGCAAAGGCGAAGTAGAATTGCAGTAGATTTTCAGAGCCGGGCCGCTTGTGCCGAGTCAATCGGGGTTCCGGCCCGATGTGCAGTTGGGTTAGCCATGCCCTCCATCTTGCCCAAAACAGTCGAACTCTACGCGTAGCGTCCGGCCTCCGTGCCGGACGTAGAGTTTCAACCAGGTGCCATGCGTAGTTCGCGCGAAAAGAGCCGGGTGCCATGCTCCAGTCGCGCGGCAAAAGTCGATTCTTACGACGAACCGATCGCGACTTGAGCATGCCGCCCACTCCCTTCACACCGCACGTGCGCATGCTTTCATCGCGATCACGCCGAAGTAATTTCAGCATTCATCCGCGTGAGGCAAGCATGGCACCCGATTCGTTCTATCGCTTTGTCTCCGGCAGTCGTCGACCCCCATACACCTCAACCGCCGACCCATCCGCATAAAACGCCAAAGACGGCGCGCGGGAAAGCGGTTCCGCAAACTCCCGACCGTACAATGCCGCAACATCGCAATCCAACATCGACGTGGAAGCGCTCGCAACCGACCAGCGCGGATGCGTCACGTGATATTCCATCGTCCCGCCGTCGCGCTGAGTTGCATATCCCCAATAATGCTCCGCAATGAATTCTTCCTCACTCCCATCAATCAACGGCGTCGGCGCGCCGGCAATGTCAACGCGTATCGCGTTTGTCGCACCGCGAAATTTCCACGAATAGCGAACGTGCGCTACAGCGCCGTCGTCGGTCCGCTGAATTTCGTGCGACATCGGCACATACGAATACTTCTCGTTGTATACCGTCCGCGCCACCCACGCGACCATCCGCTTCGGCACCAGCTCGCGGATGAAAACGACGCCCCGTCGCCAGCCGTCCTCCGCCAGCCGTCGAACGTAAAACCGCAGATTTACTTCCTCGAACGATTGATGAAACGGAACCGGCACGCCATTGATCCGCGTCTTTTGGAATAAAAATCCAACGACACTGACGAACGCGTCGCCGTTCCACAATTCCAGTTCCGTGCCTTGCGGTACGAGCGCGCGCAAGATCGCAGGATCCACAATGTAGTTCACCATTACCAGATGCCGCCACTCTGCTGAAAGGAAAACGCGCGGCGCGCTGAGTTGATCCGCCGGAAGTGACATTGATCTTGAATTCTATCAATCAAACATGCATTCGCTTGTTCACATGGCGAAGTTAATGGATCCCCCCGCAGATCTGCACTACCGCCACGCGCGCCGGCCCGCCGGTAAATATGAAATCACCGGACGGGGAAGTCCGGTGAGAAAGGCATCAGTAGATTCGTCAAAGCTTCAAGCGTGCGGCGATGCTACGCGCGACACCGGCGCTGTGCGGCGAGGCCTGCCCCTGCGAGGCTGAGCAGCGCGATCGAAGAAGGCTCCGGAACGAGCGTCAGCGCGAACCGGTCGAGAAACGCCGACTGGCCGCCGGGCATGTTGAAGTCGACGCCGTCCACCATCACGCCCGAAACGGTGAGCATGTCGCCGGCGGAGACGCCGAGCAGGGTGAGGCTGAACGGATTGCCGCCGAGCGCCGGGGATGCCGCGCCGCCGATATTGCCCGCGATCATGGATGCGGTGAGCAGGTCGATTTGCGAGGAGCCGCCGGTGCCGTCCGACGACAGCGAGACGTAGAATTCGCTCGCCGTGAAATTGGCTTCCCGGCCCGCGACGAAGTTCAGAATGTAGTCGCCGTCAACGGGGGCCATGACCGATTGCGTAATGTCGGCGTCGGCACCGGGAATATTCGGATCGCCGGCGCGCATGCCGAGAAACGACTTGAACCAGATGCCGTTGCCGCCGTCGCCGGGACCGCCGCTGCCGTTTTCGGCGTTTGCAAAACCGCCCTGAAACTGTGCGGCTTCCTCCATTGGCGCATTCGGGTCCGGGAAATTCGCGGTCAACAACCAGTTGCTGTTGCTGATCAGGCCGCCGGGGGTGGCCTGGTTAAAGCTGCCGTCGTCGAGCAGGTCGGTGCCGGCGTGCGCGGCGACCGTCAGCGACGCAAAGACGGCGGAAATCAGAAGTCTTTTCATTGGTGCTTCTCCCTCACAAATGCAAATCAGAAAAGTGATCTGGAACCGATTCGCCGGGAAAGCCTGCCGAGAAGCTCCGATAAGCGGCGAAAGACAAGTGCGCAGGCCAAAACGCCTCCGTCAGGCATGCTAGGCGTCGAAAATCGGAGAATTCAAGCGGGATTTTCGGGAAAAGCGGTCCTCGACATCGAGCGCGTAGCCGGAACACGTAGCCGGAACACGTAGCCGAATGCGTAGGGTGTGTTGCCGTCGCGCGTGTTGAATTTTCAGAATCACACTATGTCAATCGCGACGGTAACGCACCATTGCTTGCGGGATGGAGGAGCGGGATTGAGTCGCGGGATTGAGAAGTCGCAGATCGGTCTGTTTGCACTGCAGGAGAACAACGGGTGCGGGTGCCATGGTGACCCCAAAGGTCGCCATGATTCCTGTTCGTTTCCGCGCTTTCGTCGCCGAAACCTGCCGAAGTAAAGCCGTCAGCATGGCGACTTGGCTTTCTTACGCCATTATCATTCGTCCGTTCCCGTTGCTTGAGTTTGCCGAAGGGCTGGGATCTATCATATGATCAAACAAACTGGGTTGTTTTTTCGGTTTTTGTTCGGTATTCTAAAATGAATGGGGACAATGATGGCACAATCGTCTTCAATCGAATGGACCGAAGCGACTTGGAATCCGGTTGTTGGCTGTCGCAAGGTCAGTGCCGGCTGCGCGCATTGTTATGCAGAGCGGATGGCGAAGCGACTGGCCGCGATCGCGAAGAGTCAGGAAGCCCGCCAGAGAAACGCCGGCCGCGCCGCGAACTACCTCCAAGTTATCAATCAGTATGGACGCTGGAATGGTTCGGTCTACTTAGATGAAAGTGCTGTAGACTTTCCGCTGAACTGGCGGACCCCGCGAACCATCTTTGTAAATTCTATGAGCGACTTGTTTCACGAAGATGTTCCGCTTGATTTTATTCAGCGGGTATTTGCGGTGATGAATCGATGTCCGCAACACACGTTTCAGGTTTTGACGAAACGCCCAGAGCGCGCGGCCGAATTTTCTGATCGATTGAAGTGGTCTGCGAACATTTGGATGGGCACATCAGTGGAAAACGCCGCCGTTTCAAGCCGCGTGCACGATCTCCGTAATACGGATGCGGAGATTAAGTTCCTTTCAGTAGAACCTTTGCTCGGGCCGATTCCACAGCTTCCGGTAAAGGGCATTCAATGGGTTATTGTCGGCGGCGAATCCGGTCCCGGGGCACGGCCCATGGATCCCGACTGGGTCGATCAAATCCATCAACGATGCGTGAAATACAACATTCCGTTTTTCTTTAAGCAATGGGGCGGTGTGAATAAGAAGAAAGCGGGGCGCGAATTGGCAGGTCGGACGTGGGACGAAATGCCAAGAAGTGAGGCTGCATATTCGTGAAACTTCCTCCCCCCTTAGATGATGGTGCTGTCATTGATAATGTCGGCGATTGGGCCGCGAATAAACATCATTTTCTGTATCGCTACGTTGATGCGTTCACGACTGCGATGCGAAATAAAAATTGGTCAGGACTCTATTACGTGGATTTGTTTGCCGGGCCAGGCATTCTTCGGCTTCGAAAGAGCGGCAGGCTGGATTGGGGTTCGCCTTTAATCGCCGCTCAATCCCGCTATCCGTTCG
>JBFWWY010000436.1:0-3765 GCA_050245935.1 Phycisphaerae bacterium
CTGGTTGCGAAAATTCGCTGAGCTGTTCGCGACCCAACAAGCCCCAAGCGCCAGCGCGGGGTTTGAATGGCGAATGGCGAATGGCGAATGGCGAATGGCGAATGGCGAATGGCGAATGGCGAATGGGAAACGCTTGGTCTTTTCGGCATATTCCCATTTTTTTTCGCGAGGGCGATCCCGGCGCCTGCGATAGCCATAAGGGCAGTCGACTCGCCCGGCACCCATTTTCGCAATGGCGCTCGCGATTCTGACATCACACGATGAAACCTCTC
Organism: Phycisphaerae bacterium; assembly: GCA_050245935.1. Taxonomy (GTDB): domain Bacteria; phylum Planctomycetota; class Phycisphaerae; order UBA1845; family Fen-1342; genus JALHOX01. Next base: position 273 of record JBFWWY010000436.1, read on the forward strand.
GCGCACAATCTCGTCGGGCGGTGACCGCCCGGCGCTGACGTGCGCTACGCGCGGACTTTCTGCCGCGGCTCCGACACCGACTGAATCGACGCCTCCGCCTGCTGAATCTGCGATGCTTGCGCCGTTTCGATCGGCGGGCAACTGCAGAACAGATTGCGATCGCCCCAGACGTTGTCGATGCGACCGACCGCCGGCCAGAACTTCGACTCGCGGACGTAGGGCAACGGAAACGCCGCCTGCTCGCGGGTGTACGGGTGCGACCAGTCGTCCGTCGCAACCACACTCGCGGTGTGCGGCGCATTCTTGAGCGGGTTGTCGTCGCGCGGCAGCGCGCCGGCTTCGATCTGCCGAATCTCGTTGCGGATCGCGATCATCGCGTCGCAGAAACGATCGAGCTCGCCTTTCGCCTCGCTCTCCGTCGGCTCGATCATCAGCGTGCCCGCGACCGGCCACGACATTGTCGGTGCGTGATAGCCGTAGTCGATCAGCCGCTTCGCGATGTCCTCCGGATTGATGTCGGCGCTCTTCTTGAACGCGCGCAGATCGAGAATGAACTCGTGCGCGACGCGGCCGTTCTTTCCGACATACAGCACGTCGTAGTGACCCTTGAGCCGCGCCGCCATGTAGTTGGCGTTGAGGATCGCGACCTGCGTCGCGCGTTTCAATCCTTCGCCGCCCATCAGCGCGATATACACCCACGGAATCGGCAGGATCGCCGCGCTGCCGAACGGGGCCGCAGAAATCGCGCCCGTCGCGCTCGCGCCGAGTTTGTGCGTCGTGATCTTGTTGTTGCCCGTCGCGGCGGCGAACTCCATCCGCGCGGTGTCCGGCCAACCCTCGAACGGACTGACGACCGAATGACCCGGCAGGAACGGCGTCAGATGCGCCGCGACGCCGATCGGGCCCATGCCCGGCCCCCCGCCGCCGTGCGGGATGCAGAACGTTTTGTGCAGATTGAGGTGGCAGACGTCCGCGCCCATGTCGGCGGGTCGCGTCAGGCCGACCTGCGCGTTCATGTTCGCGCCGTCCATGTACACCTGTCCGCCGTGCTGATGCGTGATGTCGCACACTTCGCGGACGCTGGTTTCGAACACGCCGTGTGTGGACGGATAGGTGATCATCAGCGCGCCGAGTTTGTCGCTGTGCTGCGCGGCTTTCGCACGAAGGTCGGCAACGTCGATGTTGCCTGCGTCATCACACGCGATCGGCACCACGTCGAAACCCGCCATGATCGCGCTCGCGGGATTCGTGCCGTGCGCCGAGACGGGAATCAGGCAGACGTTGCGATCTTTGTCGTTGCGCGATTCGTGATAGGCGCGAATGACGAGCAGGCCGGCGTATTCGCCCTGCGCGCCGGCGTTCGGCTGCAGCGAAATTGCCGCGAAACCGGTGATCTCCGCGAGCCAATGATTGAGGTCGAGAAAAAGCTGGCGATAACCCGCGGCCTGCTCGCGCGGCGCGAACGGATGCAGATGCGCGAACTCCGGCCAGGTGATCGGCAGCATCTCGCTCGTCCCGTTGAGCTTCATCGTGCAGGAGCCGAGCGGGATCATGCTCGTCGCGAGCGACAGATCGCGCTGCTGCAATTTGTACATATAGCGCAGCATTTCGGTTTCGGAATGATGCGTGTTGAAGACCGGATGCGTCAGGAAATCACTCCCCCGACGCGAAGGTCCAAAATCGAAGTCGCATGTTGCTTCGACAATGTCTTCAGACTTCGCCCAACCCTTTCCGGTTGCGTCGGCGACAATTGACCAGATCTTGCGAACGTCTTTGATCGTGCTGGTTTCATCGAGCGATATTCCGATATCTCCATTGGCGAAATACCGGAAGTTGAGATTCGCAGCGTCAGCTTTTGCACGGATTGCGTCTTGGACCTTGCAGGAAAAGCCCACTTGAATCGTATCGAAAAAGTACTCGCCTGAGATTTTCGCCCCAGCCTTTGCGAGTCCATTCGCAAGCATTTCGGCCAGCGCATGTACGCGACGGGCAATCACACGAAGGCCCTCCGGCCCGTGATAGACCGCATACATACTCGCCATGATCGCAAGCAACACCTGCGCCGTGCAGATGTTGCTGGTGGCCTTGTCGCGTTTGATGTGCTGTTCGCGCGTCTGGATCGCGAGCCGGTACGCGGTGTTGCCTTGTGCGTCTTTTGACACGCCGACGAGACGACCCGGCAGGAGCCGCTTGAGTTCGTCCGTACACGAGATAAACGCCGCGTGCGGACCACCGAAACCCATCGGCACGCCGAAGCGCTGAGCGCTGCCGACCGCGATGTCGGCACCCATTTCGCCGGGCGGTTTGATGAGCGTGAGCGCAAGCAGGTCCGTCGCGACGACAACGAGCACGCCGGCGGACTTTGCTGCTTCGATTAAGTTGTCGTAGTCGTGAATCACACCGTTCGTGTCGGGATTTTGCAGCAGCAGGCCGCAAAAATCGCCAGTATCAAACGCCGCTTTCTCCGGATCGCCTTCAACAATCTCGATCCCAAGCGGCGTCGCGCGGGTTTGCACGACTTCGATTGTCTGCGGATGGCAATTGTGCGCGACGAAGAACTTGTTCTTCTTCTGCCGGGCGGCGGAAAAACACATGCCCATCGCTTCGGCGGCGGCGGTCGCTTCGTCGAGCAGCGATGCGTTCGCAATCGGCAGTGCGGTCAGGTCGCTGACCATCGTCTGGAAATTGAGCAACGCTTCGAGCCGACCCTGCGCGATTTCGGCCTGGTACGGCGTGTACTGCGTATACCAACCCGGGTTTTCGAGAATGTTGCGCTGAATCACCGGCGGCGTGATCGTGCCATAATAGCCCATGCCGATGAACGAGCGGTTGACAGTGTTTTGCTTGGCGATGGAACGCAGTTCGTTGATCAGTTCATGTTCGCCGCGCGCGGGGCCGAGGCGCAGCGGTTGTTTCAGCCGGATATCTTTGGGAACCGTTTGATCGATCAGTGCGTCCAGCGACGCTGCGCCGATCGTTTCGAGCATTTGCTCGACTTCGCGTTCATCGGGACCGATGTGCCGTTCGACGAACAAGTCGGATGGACCAAAACCGTCAAATTCTTTTGAAGCCATATGCCTGGCTGCTCCCCGCGGTAGGGTCCGATTTGCGGACCGGTTTTTCGCCAACGATCGTCGGCGTTTTGTCACAGTCACTGAAAGTTTGGTGGGTTTCGCTGCGCTCTTCCCACCTTACGTACATGTTGTGGGCATGGCCCACCCTACTGTCTCGGGCCGAGGACGGCCCGGCTCTGATTCACTCGAATCCACGACCCCACCAATCCTCGAGCCCTTGAATCCTTGAATCCTTGTATCCTCACTCAACCCTCGACCCTAAACCCTTCTCTTATCCTTCCGTCATCTGATCATACGCCGGCCCGTCGAGCAGATTGTCCAGCGGGCTGAGATCGTCGCACTCGACCTTGATCATCCAGCCGTCGTTGAAGGGATCGTTGTTGACGAGTTCCGGTTCGCTTTCGAGCCGCTGATTCGCT
>JBFWWY010000437.1:0-3752 GCA_050245935.1 Phycisphaerae bacterium
GCTCAAGTTCAACCGATACCGCTCGCCCTCTTCCAAATCCGCGACCTTCTCAAACCCACACGCCGCGTATACCCCGCGTGCCGGTATGTTCTTCTTCGTAAACAGCAAATCGCCGGCAAGCGCCGACGCGCCGTTCTCCTTCGCTTCCAGCGCCACCAGCGACAATATCGACGACTCCACCGTTCGGCCGATCACGCGGCAACTCATCAGAAACGTATCGATCCACTCCGCGTCTTCTTTCCGCTCTGCGATCGTGACCGCGATAATCCCGTTATCGCCGAATTTATCCTCCAGCCGATACGCACGCACGCGATGTTTGTCCGATCCACGAAATCGCGCGATGTCCGTCTCGGTATACCGACGCGTCGTCATGTTGAACTGATTCGTCCGTTGCGTGAGCTGCGCGACGCGTGGCGTTTCCTGTTCGCTTACATCGTAGACTGTCAGCTTCATACCGAGCGAGCGATAGTATGACTCCAGATCGGTCGCACTCTGCTGCAATTCGCGCCGTCCGCTCTCGGCTTTGTAAAACTCGTTGCGCTTGCGGTCTTCCGCGCTGTAGATCACAGAATCGAAGTAACCCCGCCGCGACAGCAGCCCCGGCAACAGCGCCGGGTCCGACGGCACAAGCACCACCGTCACCTCCGGCAATTCCTGCCGAATCATCTCAACCTCGACCGGGTTGTCGTCGACGAATACAAAACTATCGAGCCCCAGCGAAAGCTCATCCGCGAGCTCGCGCATGTTCTGTGCTTTGTCCTGCCAATTGATCCGGCGTGCGACGAAGTCGTCCCACGCAACGCCCATGCCGGCTTTTCTCTCGAACGCTTCTTTCACGTCCGCTTCGTTGTTTTTGCTGTTGATTGCGAGCACGATGCCGCGCCGCGACAATTCCTTCAATTCACGCTGATAGGTGACAAAAGCGTTGCCGGGAAAATCTTCTCCCGACTTTATTCCGGGAATCCCGTCCTCGCCGAGAATGCCGCCCCATAAGGTGTTATCAAGATCAGTGATCAACACCTTCTTCGTCTTGCCGCTGATCGCACGCGCGAATTTCACATACTCCGTCGCGAGTTCGCGCTGTGCATCCGGACCCAGCGGCGCCCGCGCGCGATACCAGTAGCGCGGATCATGCCATGCCGGCCCGCTCCGCCGTGCGACGGCTTCCGTGTCGAGCAGTTGCACGCCTTCGCGCGCACTGCGCAATTCGCGCAACGCATTGTTGAGCTGCCGCACGATCGAACCGCGACCTGCTTTGTGCGCGTAATCGATGACGCCGAGGGGATTCTCGTTGGCATAGGCAAATGTGTGCAGAATCAGATGAGCCTGGGAAATGTTCGCGCGACACGCATCCACGAGCGACATCACGCGTCTTTTTACATCTTCCACAATTGCGGCGAGTTCCTCCTCGCTGCAATCTAGGAAATCGTGATGTAGCCGTGGGGCAAGATCCTCCAGCCGCCACGCCAGGACGACAATGTTCGGCTGCTGCTGCGCCAGCCCGCTTGCCGGGTTCATTAACTCCGTTTCAAACTGCCCGAACGGACCGAAGTACGCATCGATGTCAAACCCATGTGCGAATCCGATCGCGCGCAGCATCGGCTTGATCGGCTCCAGCGTAAACGTGCTGAGAAACCCGATACGGATCGCGTGCGGATTCGGGCACGTCGCTTCCATTTGCTTGATGAGGAACGGATATTCGTAGATTGCGGGGGATTCAAGCGTCCGGTCCGCGAGTTTGTGATACGCGCGCGCCGTCGCACCACTGTCGATCAGTTCCTTGATCTCCGCGCGCCAGTCGCTTGCTTTGTCAGCCGTCGGCGGCATCTGCTACTTTCCATTCCTGTAAACGGCTTCGAGCGTCTCCACGAATTTTCCGGCCAGTTTGTCACGAGCAAACTCCGCTTCCGCGAGCCTGCGCCCGCGTGCGCCCATCGCCGACAACTGATCGCGATGATCGCGGAACCACACCAGCGCATTCGCGAACGCCTCCGGATTGTTCGGCTGCACCACGCGCCCGCATTCGTGCTCGTCGATCATGCCCGCGAGCCAGCCGGGATAATTGTTCAACACCGGAATTCCGCACGAGATGTAATCGAAAAACTTGTTCGGCGACGTTCCGTAATAAAACGCCGGGATGTCCTTCAGGATCATCAATCCCACATCCATACGCGGCAGCAGCGCCGCGAGTTCGGCTTTGGGCACGGGGTCGTTCCAGGAGATCAGGTCGATCGTGCCTTCCTGCTTGCTGCGCTCGACGAGGCGCGGCTTTTCGCGGCCCGTACCGATAAACACCAGCCGAATGCCTTTTTCGCCACGCTCTTTCAAGACCTTCGCAGCGTCGAGCACCGCGTCGAGGCCGTTCGCGAGACCGTGCGCGCCGGTGAAGACGCAGCGCAGCTCGTCGTCGCTGCCGAAGCGCTCGTCCGAGAGCGGCGCGTCGTCGGGCTTGAACAGTTCGAGGTCGCAGCCGTTGGGGATCATCGTGACTTGCTTGCGCGAGTAGCCCGTCGCGCAAATGCCGTCGCGTATACCCGGCGACAGCGCGACGACGTGTTTCGCGGCGAAATACAGCTTTCGTTCGAGATGCCGCGCGTACGCCTTTAACAGCGGGTTTTTAAGGACGCCGAGCGCGATGGGCAGTTCCGGCCAGAGGTCGCGAATCTCGAACACAAACGGCTTGTTGAGGTGCTTCGCCCCCTTCATGCCGGGCAAGCCGACCGAAAGCGGCGTCGACGTTGCGAACACGAGGTCGGCATCAACGCCTTTGACGACTTTTTCCGCCGCCCGTGCGAACCGGCCAAACGCCATCAGTCGGCGATAGAAACTCATCTTATTTTCGTACGGCTCGGCGATGCACATGACGCGGATGCCGTCGATCTCCTGCTCGTTGACGCGGTTCTCGGTTTTCAGCACGCCGTGCGTCGCGTCGTTGACGCCGCAGATCATGGTGACTTTGTGGCCGGCGGCGAGGAGGCGTTGGGCCATTTCATAGGAGCGCGTGCCGGTTTTACCGGACTTTGTGGAGAAGTGCTGGTGAATGTAAGCAACGTGCATAAATCAAATATCTCATCGGATTCCCGCGTTTCGGCGGTTCAATTTCAGATGTGCGAGTCTAGCGAGAGACGCGGGAGGCGACAACGCGGGTACAATCCTGGAGAGTAGACTGTTCAGTCTCACACGTGTTCGTGAATTACGACTTCGGCGGCAGTTGGACGACGATGAGCCTGGCGTACGACAACAACGGCAACCTGACCGATGACGGATTGTATCAATACGTGTATGACGGTTGGAACCGGCTAGTCGCAACGTTCTATCCGGAGGGCGACAAGACGGACACAGGCCAGAAGATCGGCAGCTACGAATACGACGGCAAGAACCGCCGACTCGTGAAGATCGTCACCAATCGCGGCGAAGGTCTCTGGAACACCGACGCCGACCAGGAGATCCGTTACTTCTACTCCGACCAATGGCAGATCGTCGAAGTGCGCAACGGGTCGAATCAAGCCAAACAGCAATGGGTCTACGGCACGCAATACGTCGACGAGATTGTCTTCATGGACAACAACGGACCGAGCGATACCGATGACGACTGCGATCCAGACAACTCACTGATGGCGGAGATTTACATCCCCGCCGACCAGCGCTACTTCTATCACCAGGACCGCAACTGGAACGTCGTTGCACTCACCACCATCACTGATGGTTCGCAATATGTGAATGGGGATATGGTGGAGCGCTACCGGTATTCG
>JBFWWY010000438.1:0-3746 GCA_050245935.1 Phycisphaerae bacterium
ATCGTTCTGCTCATTTGCCGTCTCCGGCACGTAGCTCGGCATTCCGGCGCGGCGGCGCAGGTTCGCCTCGACCGATTCCGAGGAAGCGATCGCATTGCGCCAGAGATCCCGCAGGCCGGTCGTCGTCGGATTCATTGCGGGGTCGGGATTGCGTCCGCGGAAGCGAATCCAGTTGTACATCATCTGCCCGAAGATCGTATCGGGATCAGGAAAAACCATGCCGCCGTGGGCGATCACCTTCACCGCGACGTCGAGCTGCGCGTCGCGGTCATATTCGCGGAACTGCTGGATATTGACGTTGCGCGCAATTGCGTTGTTGAGATCGGTATCGAAGAGTCGATACGGATTGTTGACCTGCGAAGCGTGATCATACCCCGCAGTGACAAACTCGAGTGAATTCGGCACGCGCACTGCGGTGCCGACTTGTGCGTTGGCCTGCTCGATGACAGACGCCATTGCCGGCAAGTAGGTGTCAGGCACGCCGTCACCATCGGCATCCATGAACGGCGAGTAGGCATAATCGACGAGATCGATCAGATCGAGGCCGCGCGTCAGGGTCGTCGGATTCGGTCCGGTGACGCCGTTGCGATCCACGAGAATACCGGGCGTTTCCTGCGGGATGTTCGTATCGAACGTATATCGAATGAACTCAAGGGTGCGCGGCAGCGGATTGCGATACGAAAATGATCCGATGCTCTCCGCGGTCACCGTGTTGTCCAGCACGGGATTCATTTGTGAAATGCCGGGGAAACGAAAATCCGTCGCCGCCGCCATGGACAAGGGTACGCCGAGCGGCAGCGTCGTATTGCGAACGATCGTGGGCGCCGCGATGATTCGCGCGCCGTGGTAGCCGGGAATCGTTGCGGGCATGTAGTCTGGGTTTCCTGGCCCCGGATACAGAATCCGCCCGTTCCCGTCGGAGAGCTGATCGGTCAGGCCGCCGAGGACGGTCTTGGTCACGCTTTCCACAACGCGATCGATCTGATCGCGCTTTTCCGTCTGCACGAGTGTCAAACGATCAAATCGCGCGAGCGTGATGAACGCCGAAACGATGATAAACAGCATGGCAAGCAAACCGACCACCATAAGGAGAATCGTCGCTCTGCGTTGATGTTGTTTTGGCTTCGTCATTTCTCGTAACACCTTTCCCAGCAACGTTTTCCGGCACGCAAACAAGCCTCGCGCCGACAGTCCCATTATGGGCCTGCCGTCAAGGCGCAACAGTGTCTGCGAAGGCAGTTATCGGATGAACGAACGTTCACGGACGGGCGACGACGCACCATCGTCTGTCTTTTCAGTCACACCTATCTTAATCGAAACGGTGAACAATGGTACGGACGAGCGGCTGATCCAGTCGACCCTGCGGATCGAAGACGCGAACTGTGACGCGAATGCCGTACGGCCACATCCGAATCGGCTTGTACGCCGGGTCGGAAGGATCGCGAAAACGATTCTGCGGATCAACCGGGTCGGGCATCGAGCCAAATGCGAGATAGCCGCGCGTGGGAAAGCCGCCGGTGTTTCCCGGCTGGAGCGCGACGCGCTGCCGATTTCGCGGCGAATCCGGCACGAATATGTACGTCGAGCCGGGGGCAACATCGCGCCAACGCGGCGGATCGAACGAATTGGCTCCGACGTTCACATTCTCGGGCGACGGATCGCGGTACCCGAGATTGCTGCGCGGATCTTCCGGCATCAGGATTTCGACCTGAAACCACGCGCATCCGGGCAGCGCATGCAAACCGAGATTCTCCTTCAGGTCCGCCGGGGGATTGCGAATAATGGTTGCGACGAGTTGCGTACTGTCGACGTTGTTCTGCGCCACGTTCGGATACATCAACGTTAACAGATTCTGAAAATCGGGTCCGCGGAAGGACGGCGGCGCATTGAATCGCCCGTACGGCGACACCATCGCCGGATCCGGCAGAAAGGCGGGCGCTCCCGCCGGCGGATCAAAAGCATCGAGGAGGCCGAACTCCGAAAGTATGTTCTGCTCATTGCGACCGGCGCGCAAGCGCAGCACGGCCGCATCTCCGGCGACCACGGAATTGCCGCCGGAAACATTGTTGCCGGGCAGTCCGCACAACAGAGATGAACCTGCGGGCAGATTGTCCTCATACCATGCGCCCGAAGCGATCGTTCGAAGCGACGCGTTCGGATCGTCAATCAAGAGGGTCGCGCGCCGCGCGAGATACCATTCCTGCGCGGGAACGACACTCTGATTCAACCGATTGGTGGTGGCAATGTGACGCCAGCTCGAAGCGGGCGCGGGCACGAAGCGCGTGCCATCCGACACGGCATCGGCGAGTGCGCCGTGGCCATAGACCACAAGCATCGGCGAAAACTTCGCGCCGGTCTGCATCGCGAACTCCGGCGTGCCGGGCGTGGTGCTGAGATTGCGAAGCGGGGCCTGAGACGCTTGCGCCCGATTCGTAATGAACATCATCAGATCCGCGCAAGGATCGCTGTACTGGGTCGGCTCTCCGAGATTCGGGCCAGCCGTGTGCGGGTTTCCTCGATCGCGCCGCGGATCCTCTGAGGCAATAATCCCGGTCGGACTGCCGACCAGCTCGCGATAGTAAAGACCCGCTTCCAGATCTTCCGGCGTCAGGGCGGCGGGAAGTTTACGCCCGCGAATTACAAGAACGCTCTCAGACGGCACAATATGGCGCAAATCCTCTTTGAGCTCGAACGTGAATTGTCGCACCCAATTCTGTGCTTCCGAGTACGCGGCGGCCTGCGTCGCGGCCTGCGATGTGATCGTGAAGACGCGGGCAACAGTCGCGAGCGCAATCGTGAGCACCGCGAGCGACACGAGCAACTCGACCAGTGTGAACGCCGACCGCGTCCAGCGGACGTCCTGCCGCGCAAGTTTTCCGGCGCGGGGCGTCACTATTCCACCTCCGTCAGATTCACGATCCGGCGCGAGACGGAGACAATGTTCGACTTATCGCCGAATACGGGCGCGCCCGATGATGTTTCCGAAAACGCCGGTGGAATGATCCAGACCGGGAAAAAAGTGGCCGGGTCGCCGACGACGGCGGTACTGACCCATGGATAGTACCCATTGTCATCCACAATAATCTCATACTTGTCCGGCGCGAAAAGATTGCGCGAACGAACCGTGTAAATCGGCAGTGCGTTCGGACTGTGCGGCGTGAAGCCGACGTACTGCACATTCGGATAGATCGCTGTCGGATCGAGTTGCTGTAGCAACGACGGGTGATGATCGTTTCGCGCGGGGATAAAAATGCTTCCCGGCGGCAACATTTCGCCGACGACCCCACTGGCGACGAATCGCAACGTGGACGACGGTACGAAGCGAGCCTCGTCGATGCGTCGCTCGTTGCCGTTGCCAGGATTCGGATCATCCGGTCCGCCGAGATACGGCGGCGAAAACGGCAATTCGTCAAAGAAAAGCAACTGCGGCACCGGCGTCATGCTGTCGATGCCCGTGTACGTCAGATTGCGGTTCGCATCCATCGATGCGCCCGTCAGTCCGTCACTGAACGTGTACACCGGAAAGCGGTGCTGCGGGGTCGGCAGGCGGAACGCCACGACGATCATTTCGTATACATTCGGCTTACTGACGATGTTGTCGGCATCATCGGTCGTCGGCGTGCCGTTGAGGATGGCACGTTTTCCGTTCGGACCGGGATCGTCATATGCCACACGACGGTAGAACGACGTATACACAATACGACGATCACGCAGTTTGGCATGCATCCCGGCAAGTTGGGCGGGAT
>JBFWWY010000439.1:0-3728 GCA_050245935.1 Phycisphaerae bacterium
GCGTCCGCCGTCGATCCGTACCCGACGATTTCCGCCAGAATGTTCGCGCCGCGCTGTTTCGCGACTTCGTATTCTTCGAGAATGAGGATGCCCGATCCTTCGCCGAGCACAAAGCCGTCACGGGTGCGATCAAACGGGCGCGATGCGGTTGTCGGCGTGTCGTTGCGCGTCGACAGTGCAGTCAGCCGATTGAAACCCGTCACGCCCAGCGGGTGAATCATGCTGTGCGCACCGCCGGAGATCATGATGTCGGCGTCGCCGCGCCGAATCTGGGCGGTGGCTTCGCCGATCGCCTGCGTGCTGGCGGCACACGCGGTCAGCGTGTTGAAATTCGGTCCCTGCGCATTGAAGCGATACGCGATGTGACCCGCAGCGCAGTTCGGATCCTGCTCAAACTCTCTCTCGGCGGTGAGATGCTGGTAAGCGATCTTCGCCCACGCGACGGAGTCCAGTTCTCGTTTTTCCGCGTTCCATCCGCCGACGCCTGCGGGCACGCAATTCTCAAAATCGAGCGGACCTTCACCGCCGCCGAGATAAACCCCCACCATCTCCGGGTCCGCGGGCGGCGTACCGTTGAAGCCCGCGCTGCGCCACGCGAGTTCCGCCGCCGCGAGCGCGAAGCGCGTATTGCGACTCGCGGTCATGTGCTTGTCGAGTCGATCGCGGAGAATGCCGGTGAAATCGAAATCGCGATCATGCACCTGCGCAGAGAATTGCGTGGGAAAAGTCGACGCATCGAACGTCTCGGTCGCGCTGACGCCACTGTCGCCCGCGAGCAGGCGCTTCCAGACGGCTTCCACGTCACAGCCCAGCGGCGTGACCCATCCCATACCCGTAATGACGACTCTGCGGTTCATGAGATCGGTCTCTCCCCCCGTTTAGCGATACGCCTTCAGCACCAGCGCCGCGTTCTGCCCGCCGCCGATGGCGTAAGCCGTCGTGATCGCATAATCGATTTTCGCGTCTGTGGTACTCGTGTTGATTTTCAGCTTGAGCGCGGCGTCCTGCGGCTGCGTGTTGAGCGACGGGACGATGGTGTTGTGATGCATCGCGAGCACTGCGCCGATGAAGTCGATTGCGCCCGTCCCCGCACCATTACTGCCGACGCCGCCATTGATCGCCATGACCGTGCACTTCGCCGCGTGTTCTCCGAGCGCCGTCTGAAGGCCGAGCGCTTCCGCCGCATCATAGTCTTTCAATCCGGCCGCCATCGGCACGACAAGATTCACTTTGTCCGCCGAAACCCCGGCGTCCTTGAGCGCTTTCCGCGTCGCCGATGCGACGCCGCGCCCTTCCGGATGCGGTTTCGTCGGCACGCCGGCGGTATACGCGTCATTGCTGGCACCAAAGCCGACCAGCTCTGCGTAAATCCGCGCTCCGCGCGCTTTCGCGTGTTCCAGTTCCTCGAGAATGACCAACCCGCCGCCCTCGGCGGAAGCGGTGCCGTCGCGATCCGCCGCAAACGGACGACACGCGGCCTCAGGTGTGTCATTGCGGTGCGTCAGTCGCTTGCCGAGACTCTGGCGAATAAACGCCATCGGATTCATCCGGCTTTCCGCACCGCCGCAAATGCACACGTCCGCGACGCCGCGCGCGATCGTCCGAAACGCCTCGCCGATCGCGAGATGACTGCTCGCGTCTGCACAGGTGATCGTGTTGCTGGGGCCTTGGGCGTCATGCACGATCGTGACGTGACATGCGAGCATGTTCGGCAGGAATTTGAGCAGCCACAGCGGCGTCAAATTCTCCATGCCCTCTTTGCCCCATTTTTTGATATCGAAGACGCCATCGACCGAAGATGTGTAAAACGCTTCGGCGATTTCGGGCAGATCGGCGCTGATGAGGCCCGCCCCGATGTTCGCACCAAAGCGCGTACTGTCGAGATTGACGCCGCCTTCGGCATCCCCTCGGTCGACGATGCATTTGGTCCGCAGCCCCGCGTCCATCACCGCCTGCCAGGCCGCCGCGACGGCAAGCTCAATGTCGCGTGCCATGATCTTGGCCTGCTTGCGATAATTCTTCGGCACAAATTCCGCGATCTTCGGCAGATCACGCACTTCTCCGCCGACCTGCGAATCAAAACCGCTCGGATCGAACGCTTCGAGCCGCTGAATGCCGCACTTCTTTTCGAGCAGGCCGTTCCAGAATGCGTCCGCGCCGACACCGATCGGCGTCACCGGCCCGACTCCCGTTACGACGACGCGCCGCGCGTTCATAGCATCACCCGCTGGTCCACGTCATTGCGGTACATACTGAGCAGATTTCGGAATTCCGGCGTGAAAACGAAATTCTCCTTGGGAAAATTGAGGCCGCTCATGTTCTGATCGATATGGGAAAAGACGATATCGATCTCGCCGACGAGCCGTTCGCTCACGAATGCCTTTCCCACCGTACTCGCGGCGGCTTCGGTAATGTGTTCGATGTCGGCCTCGTAGCGAATGGTTTCGCCGGGACGAACAATTTCGTGAAAAATGGCGCGTTTGACCTTCGCGAGAATGACCTTCTCTTCGAAGTTGCGCGACTCCCCCACCAGAATCCCCGCCGTCTGCGCCATGCCCTCGATCATCAGACTCGCGGGCATGATCGGAAAGCCGGGGAAATGATCGTGCAGATGGTCTTCAGCGAGCGTGACGTTCTTTACCGCGACCGCGCGCCGACCGGAATCGAACTCTGTAAAACGATCGAACCAGATCCAGCGCACGTCACTGAGCCTCTGCCGCTAGGCGACTTTTCGTTGAACAAACTTGACGATCGTATCGACCGTGAATCCGTCCATCAGCTTGTCGATGTCGGGATTTTCGCGGAACTTGGTCAGGTCGGCGTGCGGCATCGCCGCTGCCAGTGCCTCCATGCCCGCAGCATTGAGCTTGCGATTCTCCACATACTGCGGATTACTCAAAATTTCGCGGGGGAACAGTTCTTCCTGCGGAATCTTGATGTTAAATGCCTTCTCCAGGCGGAACACAATATCCAGAAAGTCAATCGACTCCGCACCGAGATCCCCGGTAAGCGTCGCTTCCGGCGTAACCTCATCCTCATCCACGCTGAGCGCGTCGACGAGTGTTTCCTGAACCTTTCCGAATATCTCATCCTTGGTCATTGTGGCCATTCGCCATCCTCACTTGCGTAGCCGCACCTGCGAGGCAAACTTTGCCCCATCCGTGAGCGGCGATTCCATTCTCCGCGATCAAACCGCCGATCGCATTGTCAACAAAGCATAGGTTGCACGCATGTGCGTGCGAATTCGCGCGTCGGTCTCCCGCAGCATATCGTTGTTGTCTGCCAGCGACAGATGCCGCAGCGTGAATTTCCCTTTGACGATTTCGCTGCCGCCGACCTCACCGCGCGCCGCGAAAACACTCGACTCTTCGCTTATTTCCTTGCACTCCGCTTCCACCCGCATGGTATGGCCCGGCGCAAGAAAACTCTTGTACGTTACATTTCGTGCCTCTTTGAGGACCACGATACTCGGCTGAAAGTCATATTTCGTCCGCACGGCCCAGGCCGCCGCCTGCACCATCGCCTCCACCATCAGGACACCCGGCAAGACCGGGAAGGTGGGAAAATGATCCGCGAGGTACTCCTCCGCGAGCGAGAGCGCCTTTTCCGCCACGACCTTGCGGCCCGGCTCAATCTCGATAATCCGATCAATTAACTGAAATTTCACGCGCCGGGGCCGCTCACTGGGGTTCACGCTCGCATTGCATGACGCCACCCGGCGTCCGCTA
>JBFWWY010000440.1:0-3715 GCA_050245935.1 Phycisphaerae bacterium
ATGGGGTTGGCCAAACGGGGTTGACTTGGCTGGCGAAAACGATGGGGCAGTCTGTGCTGTAGAATGGGCAACATGCCTGCCACCAGTCGCACGACAACGGTTCAAACCGACTCACGACGCGGGCGCAAATTTAAAGATTCCCTTGAAATCGCCGATAACGATCGCTAAGCTCTTCCAAATCGTCGATTGATTCGGCGACGGTGTAATCCTCGCATAAGTGTCGATTCTCCAGGGATTTACGACACGCTCCCGGAAGAGCATTCAGCGCCAGCATCGCGTGCCTGGTATCTGGACACGAGGATATGCCTATATCCAGATTTTCCGGCACTCCGGAAAGTCAGTCGTAACTTGTTACAGGACAGACGTTTAGCTCAAGGTTGGTCAAACGGTATGAACCCGATCCAGGACATTCGCAACATCGGAATCTCAGCGCACATTGACTCGGGAAAAACGACTCTCACCGAGCGCATCCTTTTCTACTCCGGTCGCACGCACAAGATCGGCGAAGTAAAGGGCGGCGGAGACGGTGCAACCATGGACCACATGGAGCTCGAAAAGGAACGCGGCATCACGATTACCTCCGCCGCAACCACCGTCCATTGGCAGAATAAGACCATCAACGTCATCGATACCCCGGGTCACGTCGACTTCACGGTCGAAGTCGAACGTTCGCTCCGCGTGCTCGACGGTGCGATCCTCGTCCTCTGCGGCGTCGGCGGCGTACAGTCGCAGTCGCTGACGGTCGATCGGCAGATGAAGCGCTATGGCATTCCCCGTATTGCCTTCATCAACAAACTCGATCGCACCGGTGCCGACCCCGCGCGCGTCATCACCGAAATCGAGAGGAAGCTCGGCCTCACCGCGGTCCAGCTTCAATTGCCGATCGGCCTCGAAGCGCACCATGAAGGCGTAATCGATCTTCTCAACAACAAAGCGCTCTACTTCGAAGGTGCCAACGGCGAAAAAGTTGTTTCGAAAGACATTCCCGAAGATTACGCCGATCAGGCGTCAAAGGCGCGTTCGGCTCTGCTCGAAACGCTTTCGCTCTACGACGATGAATTGATGGAACAGTTGCTGGAAGGCAACGAACCCGATATCGAAAAGCTCAACACGATTATTCGTCGCCTGACCATCGAGCGCGAAATTGTTCCCGTGATGATGGGCTCGGCGTTCAAGAACAAAGGCGTGCAGCCGCTGCTCGATGCTATTGTGCGTTACCTGCCTTCTCCGCTCGATCGCATGTACTACGCAAAGGATC
This sequence comes from Phycisphaerae bacterium, assembly GCA_050245935.1. GTDB lineage: Bacteria > Planctomycetota > Phycisphaerae > UBA1845 > Fen-1342 > JALHOX01. The sequence continues at coordinate 1,259 of JBFWWY010000440.1, forward strand.
TGGACAACGACAGCGCCGAGGTTGCCATCACCACCGATCCGGATGGTCCCGTTGTAGCGATGGCGTTCAAGCTCGTCGAGGAAACCTTCGGCCAGTTGACGTATGCCCGCATTTATCAGGGAACGATCCGTAAGGCTGACACCCTTGTGAACACACGCATGCGGCGCAACGCCCGCATTGGTCGCATGGTTCGCATGCACGCGAACGATCGCGAGGACGTGACCGAAGCCCGCGCCGGCGACATCGTCGCATTCATCGCGGTGGAATGCGCCTCCGGTGACACCTTCTGCGGCACCGAAGTGAACTACTCGCTTGAAAATATCCACGCACCCGAACCGGTCATTTCGCTCGCGATCGAAACGAAAAAAGGCGGCGACCGCGACAAGCTCGCCAAAGCGCTGCAGCGTTTTGTGCGCGAGGATCCGACGTTCCATGTGCGCACCGATCAGGAAACAAATGAGACCATCATCGCCGGCATCGGCGAGCTGCAGCTCGACGTCTACATCGAGCGCATCAAACGCGAGTATGGCGTAGAAGTCGAAACCGGTGCCCCCAAAGTGAACTATCGCGAAGCACCGACGCAAGCTTCCAAGTTCGATTACAAGCACAAGAAGCAGACCGGCGGTTCCGGTCAGTATGGTCACGTCGTGGGCACCCTGGAGCCGTTGCCGGAAGAGCGGGAAAGCGAATACGTCTTCGAAAACAAAATCGTCGGCGGGCGCATTCCGATCGAATACATTCCCTCCTGCGACAAGGGCTTCCAGTCCGCGCGACTCAAAGGCCCGCTCGCGGGATACGAAGTTGTCGGCGTGAAGATCATTCTGGAAGACGGCTCAACCCACTCGGTCGACTCGTCTGACATCGCGTATCAGCTCGCGGCGCGCGATGCGTTCAAAGAAGCGTACCTGAAGTCCAAGCCTGCGATTCTCGAACCGATTATGACGGTCGATATCGAAGTGCCGACGGAGTTTCAGGGTTCGGTCGTCGGCGATCTCAACAGTCGCCGCGGCATCATTGAAAATACCGAAGCCAAAGGCGAAGCGACCACGATTCTTGCGCAGGTTCCGCTGTCGAACATGTTTGGCTACGCGACCGACATCCGCTCGATGACACAGGGCCGTGGCACGTTCTCAATGGAGTTCTGCTGCTATCGACAGGCCCCGCGCTCCGTTCAGGAAGAGGTCATTGCGAAGTCGCGCGACGCGAAGGAAAAGGCAAGCTCGAAGAAGTAGCCAGCGCGCCCGACCGACGAAATCTGATCGCAAAGATATCATTCAAAAGCCTCGGCCCATTCCCGGCCGAGGCTTTTTTTGTATCGCTGAATAACGATCTACACCGCGAAGGTACAATTCACCGCACCGGCTGACTGTCTTCGAGCATCTTGGTGTAACTCAGATAACGGCGCATGCTGATCGTCCCGGCTTCCGCCGCATCGCGTACCGCGCATTTCTCTTCCTGATAGTGCATACAGTCGTTGAAGTGACAATGTTGCAGAAAGCGTCCGAACTCGACGAAATACGCCTCCAGTTCCCCGGGCACCACGTCCCACAATTCAAACGCGCGAATCCCCGGCGTATCGACCACGAAGCCGCCGCCTTCGAGTCGAATAAGCTGTGCATGCGTCGTCGTGTGCCGCCCTTTCTCGTTGTCCTCGCTCACGGCACTCGTCACCAATGCCAGCCCCGGCTGAACAGCGTTGAGCAACGTGCTCTTTCCAACGCCGCTTTGCCCCGACAGCACGGATGTATGTCCGTGGATCGCGTCCCGCAGCGCCGCCACTCCTTCACCGGTCGCCGCGCTGGTCTCCAGGCAGTGGTATCCCAGTGTACGAAACTCCGCGATGATCGCATGAATCGTCAGCGGCGTGGACACGCCGTCGCAGTCCGCCATTTCTTCCAATTCTTCGACAATCCGGTCGTCCGCCGGCGCAAGATCCATTTTGTTGAAGCAGATGACCGGCGTCAGCTTCCCTTTCAGTGCGGCAACGATGTAGCGATCGATGAGATGCGGCTTTAAGCCTGGCTGCGCGACAGACGCAACAATCAGCAACTGGTCAGAATTTGCGACAATCGTATGCGCTTTGCCGCGCCGATCGCGCCGCGACAATTCGCTGCTGCGCGGCGCCACGCGCTCAATGACGCCGACTCGCGGCGTTTCCCCCGGCGCGGACGTCGGGGCGACCCGTACCCGATCGCCCACGATCACCGCGTTGCGTCCTTCGATGGCGCGCGTCCGCAGTACGCGCCGGACAGTGCATTCCCACGTCGTGCCGTCCGCCTCATCCACATAGCAGTACAACCCGTGAATGCGCGTCACCGTACCCGCGATCCATGTCGACTCGTCAGCGGCGTCGGCATCCTCCTGGTTTTCGATCACGGTGCGTTTGCGCGAGAGCTCGCCTTTCGGGCGCACCGATTCGACCCGGGACGTGTCTTCGATCTCGACGTCGTCTTCGCG
>JBFWWY010000441.1:0-3711 GCA_050245935.1 Phycisphaerae bacterium
ACTCCCGGAGACATTTGACACATTGCGAGCGCTTTCGAGTTTGAAACTGCTCGCTATCCATGAGCCTTACGCATCCACCCCCAAAATCCGCACGGGTATCTCTCGTCGCATCGCCGCGCCCTGCGCGCGGGCAAAGAGCGGGCCGAGTGATGCAAAATCATCGGGCCCTTCAGTCGGCGCGACCAGCGAGCCTCCACCCCGACGAATCGCCGTCGCGCACGGCGGCGTCGCATAATGCGGCACTTTCGCGGCTTTCGCGACAAAGCCGTCGAGGTCCTGAAAGTCCCAGGATTCACGCGCGACAGGCCGACCGCGGGCATCGCGCATCACGCAGCCGAAATGATCCACGAGAACGCGCGCCGCGAAACGATCGCACATGCCCTCTTTCTGACGCGGGTTGCGCCGCGCAGCGTGCACGAGATAGTGATACAACTCGTGAAGATAGATGAACAGCGCCAGTTGCGTGCTGTTGCGAAACTGCAGGGTGTAGGCTTCGCGCGACCAATGCGTACTGCCCGATTTCGGCCGTGCGACGTTGGTGTACATGCGATAGGGAAACGTGAGATGTCGACCGACATTGACGTAAATCCGGCCTTCACGGTAGTAGCACGTGCCCGAAAAATCCGTGCTGCGCGTGTAACGCACGCGAACCACAAGCTTGTCATGCAGGTATGGCAGCGTATGCCGGAGGAACAACTCGTGCAGAATCGCCGTGCGCAAACTCGTCGAATTCGTCAATTCCATAGCGGTGCAACGCTCCGATTTTCAATCCTGTGCCGCGCCCTCCAGGCCGGCGGAAACGGCCCGCGGTTCGCACAGGAACGGGCAACAATCCGGCGGCCGGATGTGCCCAAATCCTAGTCAGATTTCGATCGGTTGCGAAAGAAGTTGGCGGGAAAAATTCAAAAAAACGGAGGCCGCCATGGAACAGGCAGCCGGGGCCGCGCGTTCGTCGTCAGAAAATTCTAGCGGTTCTTGAAAAGGTCGATGGCTCGTCACCCGCACCAGCGAAATGTGAGGCCGCACTCCAAAAGAAAACGCCGGGCCAAACTGCCCGGCGTCATACCGAAGTCTGCTGAAATCAAGATTCGGCCACTCAGCTCAGCGTGGATAGGCAGAAAAAATCTCATCATCCAACGCACCGATCGCGTCGAACGTTCGCTTCGCGGCTTCGACCATCGCGTCCTGCGCATCGTCGGCAAAGCCAACCGCGTCCATCCGCTGCTTGAACGCCATCCAAAGGGGACGCTGATTCTCGCCATGCGGGTCGAGGTAGCGCATCCCGTGCTCGCGTGTCAGTCCCAATGCCGGACCGATTTTGCGGGCAATAAAACGGGAACCGTTCTTGCTCCCTTCGAACACGTAGTAAATACCAAGCAACGCCAGCGGCGTCTGCTTTGCACAGGTCAGAATCAGGTCGAGGAGGGATTTTGTTGCGCGCATCGGCATGACATGTTCAGCGTCTGCACCGAACGACGTCAGATCCGCCACAATGTTTTCTTCCTGAAACAGTTCGTCTTGAACGATCCTCTCCACTGCCGCATCTGCGGCGCGGAGTTCACGAATCTGCGCCTCCAACGTACGGTGGATCAGAAAACGCTGTTGCAGCATCGCGACATACATATCACGCGGCAAGGAGCCGCTGACCAACGCCTGCTCCAGCGGTTTGTTCTCCGCCCGTTCATGATGGAGCGCCGTTTCCTCGCGCAGCCGCGACATGATTGTCGGTGTCTGTACTTCCATAATTGCGAATAACTCCAAAATCGCGCCGCCGATCACTGAAAGTGCGGCACGGCGACGCGCATCTTACTGGCGCGTGCAAGAAATTCCGTGCGCGCCGATCGTGTTTTTACGCCGCGGAACAGCCCTTGAAAACCCCGAACCCGAGCGCGAGCCACAACAGGCCTTTGCAGAGGAAAAACAAGAATCCGGCCACGCCCAGTCGTTTCAGCCAACCTCGAATATCCCAACGTACCGATCGTGCCGACATCGCTTTTCCGCATTCTGTAACCCGAGAATCTACGGCGTAACCGCCGACTTGTTTGAATTATAAAACGATTCCGTCACAGGTCAAACAATGCTGTTGCGAAGATCCGATTCGCTGGGATATCGACGTGGATTTTTCATGCAGGAAGCACCAGTCGCGCCCGGTCTATGGTAAATTTCGCGGGTCGATATCCGACGCCGAAAAGCCGGCAACTGCGCATTCGCGCCGGCACCTCAAACGGACAGCCCGGCACCGCCGTAGCGAGTGGAATTTGCGACCTCGAATCCAGACAACTCCGCAGCGACATTCGAATCTTCGCATCATCATTTGGATCGCCTTCATTGGGCTTTCCATCTGGGCGGTGGGAAGCATATATCGATGGTGGAGCAATCGCTGGATCATCACCCGCGGCCTTGCCACGTTGGGAAGTTCCAACCTGACAACCGACCGGCAACGTGCTGTCCGTCACTGGGTGAAGGAAACGCAATCGCGTTGGCCGGATCCCCCGACCTCGCTCGTGCAGGCTCTCTACGCGAATGAGCCGGCGCATCAGCCCGCTGTGCGAACCATGCTCGCGACACTGACAGGCGCAGACTACATCGACAACGAAGAAGGGTGGCACCGATGGTTCGAGGATTGGCAATCCCGCGCCGACGGCAAATCGCCGCGCACCCCCTGGGCGGAACAAATTCGCCTCCGGAAGGAATGGGAGGCACCCATCGGCCGGACCGCCGCATTCTCTCCCATTATCGTTCTGGACGGCAGCATCTTCATCGGCTCGTTCGGTCGAGGGCTTGGCGTTTCAGCGGATGACGCGGACGGACTCGTGATCGTAGACGGCGAGAATGGAAAAACGGCGCTCATCTCTGCGCCTTTTCCGGGCCTTTCCGGCAGCGATGTCATCGGCATCGCCGCGGGCGACAAAACGATTTTCACCGCGTCACCCAATGGCGTGCTCGCGGCGTACGAACCCGAAGGTGCGGTGAAATGGGTCGCGCGGACCGGCGAAGCCATTGTTTCAACCCCACTCTCCATCGACATCAATCGCGACAACATTGCCGATGTGGTTTGCGCAGACCGCCAGGGTTCAATTTTTGCGACCAACGGTGAGAACGGCGCAATTCTCTGGCGCCAGAAACCCGCGCGGAATGCCGACCTCCCGCTGAATGGGATCACGTTTGCCGCCACCCGTGACGTGATTTGGGTGGCGGATTCCGCTGGCTTTGTTCGAAAACTTCGTGCGAAGGACGGCAACGTCCTGTGTTCGGGGACCATCCCCGGACGCGCGATTACCGAACTGATCATTGGCCCTGCATCCGGCGCATCGACTCTTTTTGTCGGGACGCATCAAGGAGAATTTCTCAGGCTCGTTGAGCGAAACGGTTCGTTAGATGCCATTCCCTTTGCCGCGCGCTACGATGCGATTCGCGGCGCTGCGCCACTGCGAACAATTCTCGGAAGCGCGGGCGCGGAAATGAAAATCGTCGGCAGCGCTTCCATGGACCGGCTGGAAAACCGCACGACGGTACTCGCCGCCACAGTGACGGGCCCGGCCTGGCAAATCCGCCTCGACGGTGTCACAAGTGCGCCACCCGCAATTGCTGATATCAACCGGGACGGAAACCAGGTACTGGTGTTTGCAACGACGAATACCTCGGAAGACGGAAACACAACGGGACATGTGTTCTTTGTTTCGTCGGCCGGCCACATTCTCGCACAGTTGG
>JBFWWY010000442.1:0-3702 GCA_050245935.1 Phycisphaerae bacterium
GAATACGGCCTGCAGGCGTACACCGAGGTGAAGACGGTGACGGTGAGGTTGTAAGCGAGGGTAAAGGGTTCGGGGTTCGGGGTTCGGGGTTGAGGGCGCGCTGTTTGGTGCGCCCTTTTTTGGTGGGGTGGGTGCCGTGCGCAGGTCGCGGCGGCTGACTTCGAATTTGTGACAGTGAAACAGCGGCCTGAGCATGCTTGGGCCTCGATATCCGTCTGGCAGAATTCTGCACGCTTCAGCGCGACCCAAGCATGGCACACAACGCGACTTACGGATAGCACCCACGGCATGGATCTTATTCGCAGGATAGAAGTTGGATTGCGTACTCTGTCAACATGAACTGCGCGGACGCCAACAATGGTGCCTGATCAATGGCAAGCGCAGTTGCCGGCTGTGCCAGTTTCGTTTTGCGGGGTTACGGGGGATCGCCTTTGCGATCGATTTCGCGTTGTTCGGCTATTTGCCTTATTTCATCGCGAACAAACTCTCCGTTGCACTGACCGCGCCGCACGATCCGACGGGAATCGGCCTCGAACTCCGCGAACTGGAACCGCGCATCTATGGCGTCGTGTGGCTGATCATCGCGCTGATTTTTTTCACCAAAGATGGTTATGCGGGATTTTCGCCGGGGAAGTGGCTGCTGGGGCTGCGCGTGTTGTCGCTACGCGATCGCACGCCAATCGGGCCGGTGGAAAGCCTGAAACGCAACGTACTGCTGCTTGTGCCGATCGTGTGGCCGTTTGTGCCGTTTCAGGTGCTCGGCGGTTCGCGTGGCGGGGATGATCTCGCGCATACGCGGGTGATCTGGTTGCGCTACCGGCACGCTTCGTGCTTCCTGCCGCGCGCGGATCGGTGCGTTGCGTGCGGCTATTCGCTGCGCGGGAATCAGAGCGCGCGCTGTCCGGAGTGCGGCGGGGCAGTGTAGGTCGGTCGACGAATTCGTTTGCCCAGATGCCTTGCCAAATTGAATTGTCTGAGTTTTTCTTCGGGTTCCATCCTAGGTCGCGCTGGGCCTGCTTCGATTCTCGGCTTGTCCTATCGCGGCTTGCGCAGGTTTGGGGCGCGATGGGCTTTTTTTTGCAAATGCGGCGATTACTTGCGCAACCCAAGCATGACACCCGGCCATAGAGCTTGAGAAATGACGCCTATAGCAGATTCCTTTATTCGCGTCGAAACGTTGGCCGGGGCGTTTCTTCATGACGCGTAGTCGTACAATTAGAGTGCATCGGAAAACCGAATCTCTCCGTGTCCTCCGTGCACTCCGAGGTTGACTTTCTAATTACCGAGCGGCGACGCTACAGCGCGCTTTCGATTTTCACCACTTCGTATTCCACTTCGCTGCCGTCGAGTGTGAGCGTTAGTTTTTCATTCAGCTTCGCACCCATGACGCCTTGTGCGAACGGGGAGAGATAACTGTATGTGCCGGCGTCGACGTTGGTATCGAAGGGGCCAAAGAACGTCATGGTCCGCTCCTGGCCACTCGTGGTGTTCTTAAACGTAACACGCGTTCCGATGCCGATATGCCCCGTTTCGATGCCAAGCGGATCAATCGCCTGCGCCTTCGACAGGTCTTCGTTGATGCGTGCCAGCCGCGCACGGAGAAGGTCGCGCTCTTCGAGCGCGAACTTGTACTCGGAGTTTTCGCTGAGGTCGCCGTGCGACGCCGCTTCGCCGATGCGGACGGCGATTTCGCGCAATTTGACGTTTTCGATGTCGTCGCGCTCGGCCACTTTCTTTTCGACGCCGAGCTGGGTGGAATAAATGACGCGATCGTCCTGCCACGGCTGAATTTCAACGCGGCGTTTCTGCCAGAGGTGCGGGTGCACGTCGCGCAGCAACTCCAGGGCCTTAGATCGCAGTGTATCGCCGAAGCCGTCGATGCGCTCCAACTGCCGACGGACGGTGACGGCAGCGGCTTCGTCGAGGTTCTCAATTGCGTCCTTGAGAATCGCGTGATCCTTCAGGGCAAAAGCCGCGCGCATCTTCAGGCGGAAATGCTTGACCTGATCGTCTTTGGTGCCGGCGGCGCGACCCAGCGCGGTCCATGTGTCGAGCGCACGGCGCAGCAAGCTGGTCGGCGTGGGCCAATAATCGAGCTTTTCCTTGGTCTTCGAGTTTTTCCAGAGCCAGTACAAAACTTCGGGATATTCGAGCGGCTTGTTCTCGGCGAGCTCGATCAATTCCTCCACTGACTTTGCGCGGTCTTCCTTGATCAACGTTTTCGCGAGCGCATCGAGCTGGGTTGCCGGTGCCTTGGGCAGCAATTGCACCATGATGTCGAGCGCATCTTCCGGCCGGGCTTCCGGCAGGAGGGCAATTGCGCGGGACCAGTAGTTGTCCGCGGTCAGACGGGAAATCAACCGAACGGGTTCGCCGGCGTGCGCGAGAATTTCTTTCGCCATTCCTTTGCTGTTGTCGTCGAGCTGCATGCCGTTTTCGGCGAGACGCTGCAGCACGAGCGCGCAGCCCAGCGCTTCGGCGGGGCGCTTGGCAACAATCGAAGCGGCGTAGCTGACGATTTCCTCGTGGAAATGCGCGAGCAGCGCGGCGTTGGGCTCTTCTTTCAGCGCGGTTTTGTCTTTGTAGTACGACTCGATGACTTCGAGGTAGTGATCGGGGTCGCGCTTTTCCGCGAAGCGGGTCTTGGCCTCGTCTTCGAGCGAGACGGCTTCCGTCTGCAAACTCATGATCAGCGGCGAACGGCCCTCCACGCGAATTTTGGTAGCACGTTTCAGGATTGGGCGGGCCTTTGTCCACCATTTGCTCCACTGGCCAACTTCGACGTACCTGGGGACGAGTTCGTTCTTCAACTGATCGGAGTCCATGGATTCGCCGTGTGCATGAAGGAGTCCGACCACCAGTTCGACGGGGTCTTTCTCGATCAGCGTGGCGAGTTTTTCCGGTTGCAACTGTCGAAGTACGCGAAAATCTGATGCGTCGACGCGATCGTATTCGCGTGCGAGTTCGGCGGCGGGAATGGTGACGTTGCGGTCCTGGCGCTTGAGCGTGAGAATGCCGTTTTCGCGATCGATGTCGACGATCTTCACGGCGCGATCGTCCATGCGGCCAATCAGGGTGTCACCAGGTTCGAGGTCAAGATATACCGCAAGCAGCTTGAGTGCGGCGCGGGCTGGACGTTCACCGGAGAGGCCGGAGGCTTCTAACGCCTGTTCGAAACCGGGGGTGTCGTCGTAGACTTTTTTGCAAAGCTCCACCACGCGTTGCCGCAGGTCGTCACTTTTCGGCGACGCAAACAGCGCCGATCGCGCGATCAGATACGCCGACTTCGCGTCCGCCGCTACATCGCCGTTTTCGAGAATCGTCATCGCGAGCGTGGCGACGCGTTCCGACTTCTGGCCGCGTTCCAGTTTCTGAAAAGGTCGAACCAGATCTTTGAGTGCGCCGGCTTCGTCGCCGCCGATGTGCTCGAGGCACACCGTTTCAAACTGATCCAGATCGCCTTGCTTCGCCAAATCCAACAAGCCTGCTGCCGGCATGGGGAACCTCTCAAAAAAAGGCTAATAAGAAGCCGCAGGCTCCAGTCCGCACGATTGTCGGCGCGACCTGCAGCCCGCGGCTACCTGTACCGAATTGTTGCATAAGTCTATAGGGAATCGATCTTTCTGTCTACACCGCGAACCCGGGGATTATCAGCGCCGGGCCGCTTGTCCCGATTACTTCGGGGTCCCGGCCCGAAGTAAT
>JBFWWY010000443.1:0-3698 GCA_050245935.1 Phycisphaerae bacterium
GTCGGAGCGGCGATTGTGACCTTCATCATGGTGATGGTCGTGCCGTAATTCGAGGAAATTTTTGCCGACTTTGATACCCCGCTGCCGGCTGTGACCAAGCTACTGATGAATATTTCCTACTGGTTCGCGGAAGGCACCCCTCCTGGGTGGGTGGTGATCATCGGCGCGCCGTTTATTCTCTTTGTGCTCTGGAAAGTGATTCGCAAATCGCAGGTGGGCCGCCATGTGATCGATGTCGTTTCCATGCGCATTCCGGTGCTCGGCCAGTTGTTGATCAAGTCGAGCGTTGCCAAGTGGACGCGGACACTGGGAACACTGATTTCCGCAGGCGTGCCGATTCTGGAGGCGATTACGATTACACGCGACACGACCTCGAACGAGGTTTATCGCAACGCGCTGGATAAGGTGCACGACTCGATTCGCGAAGGCGACACATTTGCCAACCCGCTGCGCGCCAGCAAGACGGTCGACGCGATCGTCGTGAACATGGTCGACGTCGGCGAAGAGACAGGTGAACTGGACAAGATGCTCGTCAAGGTTGCGGACAACTACGATGACGAAGTCGATGTGCTGGTCGAATCTCTCGTGTCATTGCTTGAGCCGTTGATGGTTGTTGTTCTTGGTTTTATCGTCGGTTTTATCGTGATCGCACTGTTCATGCCTTTGGTGAACTTGATTCAGGCATTGCAGAGCTAAAATTGACTGTACGAAGTAGATATGGATACGCCGGGAGGCGAAATATGTTTCAAAACGTGAATCGGCAGTCTGGCCCACGCCCAGCGTTTACGCTGGTTGAATTGTTGGTCGTTATCGCGATCATCGCGTTGCTGATCGGGATTGCCGTTCCGTCGATCTCCGCGGCGCGCTCCGCCGCGAAGAAAGTCGCGACGCTGGCCACGATCAAGGGTCTCGGCGAAGGCTGTGAAGCGTTCAACGGCGAGTTCAATCGCTATCCGAAGTCGAACGATCGCGGCGGCAATCCGTTCTTTGCGGGCAACAACGCGACGTTGAGTGGTGCGCAGTGGCTCACGATTCAGTTGAGCGGTCCGGATTTTGAAGGGTATGTTGACTGGCGAGATCCCAAAGCGAACGCCCGCGGCACAACCCAGGGGATCGACCACAACGATTGGCAGGCTTGGTATGGCCTCGACTCCACCGGCGAATATCGCGGCCTGCGGGTCGGACCGTATGTCACGGCGGATTCGTCCAACACGATGACGCCGGAACGCTTACTCCAGGAAGGCACGCGGGCCATTACGCTATCCGAAAGCATTGCGGATGAGCGGGACGTTCCTTTTCTGGCGAAAAAGCTCCCGTACTATCAGGACCGCTGGAATAACCCCATTTTGTACTATGCCGCCAACGTGGGTTCACCTTTACCATTTACGCCAGCTAACGGCGGTGGCGATCCGGGCGGTGGGGGTGGCGAAGGCGGCGCCTTTACCGTGACGGATGGCGTCTACGATCAAAGCGACAACAAGCAATGGACCGGTGGGCCCGGTGGGGTGGGGATCAATCCGAACGCCGACGAGGGAACCAACCTCGGTGGGCAGTTCGAACATCAGATCAAGGAAATCGGCTATTCGCGCGGACAGCAGACGCGCCCGAATCCCGATGATCCGTCGTTCGCGAGCTTTCTCTATGATCGCGCCCTGTTTGAGCAAACGTTGAACGGCACCAAAGGAAAGATTCGCCCCTACAATCCTGAAACATTCATCATGATTTCTGCTGGCGAAGATCGAATATTCGGTACCGGCGACGACGTGAAAAACTTTAATAACTAGCAACCGACTTTTTTGCCGTTCCTCAGATCGACGGAGAACGCATCATGCGTCACAAAAAATATCATCGAATTCACCGCGGTGCTTTTACGCTGGTCGAGCTGCTGGTCGTGATCGCGATTATCGCGCTGCTCATCGGCATTCTGGTACCGACCGTGAATGCTGTCCGAACGCAGGCGCGAAAAACCTCCACATCAGCCGCGCTCGCGTCGCTCGAAACGGGCATCAGCCAGTTTCAAAGCGACGGACAAATCGGCGGGGGACTCCCGCCGTCAGCGAGTGATTACCGACCACTGAACGGCTTCAGTCGGATTGGAAATCCTTACAAGGATTTCAATGTTGGTGGAAATGACATCGAGGTCAATGGCGGCAATCTGTTGTATTTTGCGATGGTCGGCGCGGACGGTCTGGGCACTGCCGGGTTCAAGCAGGTTCGTTCCCGTGCAGCCGGAAATACCAGCAACACATGGGGCGAAGATCAGGGTGCGATCACGACGCAGACGGCCCCCCAACAGGGCAATGTGCCGATCTACTCGCTCAATGCCACCACGCAGGAGCCGGTGTACAAAAGGCTCCCGGCCTTTGTTGACTTGTCAAAGTTTGATCGCAGCAAGCTGAATCAGGCGACCCAGAGCTTCGAGATTCCGATCGAGCTGGAGGTCACCGGCAACAACGCACCGCAGCGCTTCGCACCGGTTTTCCTCGATTCATTCGGCTATCCCATTTTGTACTGGAAGGCGGACTCCGCCGGTGTTGTCACCGCAGACTATCGTCGCGATCAGCGCTTTTACGATAATGGTTCGATGTTGCCAAACGGCAGCGCTTTGCGCGGCATTTATCACTTCCTCGACAACGGGCGCTTCCTCGATCGTCGCGTCGATTTCCGCTACCGGCTCAGTAAGACCGGCGAAGAGCATCGTCTCCACTGGGATCGTCCATACCGCGGGGCACCAATGCCGTCGAAGGAGTTCTGGGATTATCTCGAAGACACCAGCATCACCGCGCGGCCCACGCCGCACCGAAAGGACTCGTACATTCTCGTGTCGCCGGGTCCGGATGGCCTGTACGGCACGGGTGATGACATTGCAAACTTTGAGCACAACGGGCGCTAATGAGCGATTTTCCGAAAATGTTGATGTGCGCTCGGCGCGCGAACAAGCAGCGTGGTTTCACGCTGATTGAGCTGGTCGTTGTCGTGACGGTCATCGGCATACTGATTGCGATGCTCGCGCTGGGCACGAATGCTGTCTTTGAAAACGTTCGTCGCTCTCAGACGTTGCAGACCTTTCGGAATGTTTCTTACGCGATCGACTCATTCGCTGTGCTGGATCCGTTGAAAGCACACTACAACCAGTTTACGCGCTTGGGGCTCACGGGGAAGACCTTTGGGCCGTTTCCTCCCTATCAGGTCGAGAATGGCGGGGTGCAGGGAACCGTCGGCGGCGTGTTTGAATCCAATACGCCGCTCACGCTGGCCCAGCGTCTCACGCGCGACCTCACGGGGCTGCCGGGGGCGTCGATCCGGCCGCAAGGCGACAATCGCTGGGTCGAACTTCACAATCCGGATTCGAACGACGACATTCGCGCCCTCGGTGCCTATCTCCGTGTCTACAACGAAGCCGGCTTCAATCAGATTCCGGAGAACGCCCGAATCAAGCTCGCGCCGCAGAATGGCACGAATACGCCGGACGGAAACGAGTATGTTCGAATGCCCGCCACGGCCGGCAGCCTTGCGCCATTCTCACCGGGGGGCCTGAACAATGGCTGGGCAGATGTTGTCGGGTTTCGCGATGCATGGGGTGTGCCGCTTGACTATATGTTGTACGTGAAGGTGGAGCCCGGTATCCGAACGCGAACGGACAACGGACTGCCCGCCCGTTTCGCGACGGTCACCGATCGCCGCTACGTACTGCGTTC
>JBFWWY010000444.1:0-3688 GCA_050245935.1 Phycisphaerae bacterium
TGTCCAACGCAATCAATCATCAATCCGTCGGCGATCGCGGATTTGACTTCGGTGCGATCCATGCGAATCATCCACGTTCACGCTTCTCCCATCATTGCCTCAGCGATCCTCACGACGCTGCTGCTTCAGAGCGGTTGCGTTAGCACGGGGCATCAAAAAGCAAGTACGTTGAATGTGCCGCCGCACGACGAATGGAAAGCGGCGATCGCAAAACATTCTCCGGATTTATTCGCGTCCGCCCAAGCGTTGGTCATTGTCGCACCCGTCGGAATCTCCCACGGCCGGGGTTGGTTTTGCGAGACCGATCCGGAAGGCAAGTGGAACGCAACAAACGACGGTTTTCCCATTAGCGTGGGAATAGCCGGCATCGCAGCGCCTGGCGAAAAACGCGAAGGCGACAAACGGACACCCAGCGGCGTCTTCAGACTGACCGAAGCGTTCGGCCGCGACGTGCCGGCGCTGGCCGGCACGAAACTTCGCTACCGGCAGGCAACCAAACATGACGCTTGGTCGGAAGATATCCAATCTCCTGATTACAACACCTGGATTTCCGGCGACCGCGCGGCCGCCGCAACAGATCGGCTGTTGCGTGATGATGGTCTGTACGATCAGTCAATTGTCGTGGATTACAATCGTGACCCGGTCGAACCTGGCCGCGGAAGCGCGATTTTCATTCATCGGGCACACGCGGATGGAACCGGCACACTCGGTTGCATCGCATTGGACGCGACGGATTTGGATTTTTGTTTTTCGAACACTTGACCCGTCAAAGAATCCCGTCGTGGTCATCGTCGCCGAGCAATAGCTCCACCATGGGAGATGTTTTTCCATACAAGTATTCCCATCTAATTTTGCGATTTCGATCGCCGTCGGATTGGGATGCTTCATCCTCTTTATTTTTGTGACATGCCGACGAGCGGCAGCCAAAATTGTGCGACAGAACCGAGAACTGTACGGCGGTCGGAATGATCTGGAAGTTATCGTCGACCCCCAACAGCGGATGGATCCCGCGTTTGATCATCGGTTCTATGACACCACAACCGAATGGCTTGTCGAACAGGGTTTTCGCGCGGTCGGTGCATCAATCAATCATACCATGTCGCAAGCGCTGCCGTTTGCAGAAACCTACATTCAATTCTTCGTCCACGACGAGATGCGGATTGTCGCATCGTGTTTTGTCGTCGCCGATTTGTACAATCCGGCAACGCGCTCTCCCGCACCGTACGGATGTGTCGAATTCAGTACGATGTTTGATGACGACACGTTTGTGAGTACCTCTCCGATGAACGCGGCGAGCCATACCAATGATTATCCCGGTGTCGTACGATTTTTTGAATCGGATCGCGCGAACCTGCACGAGTTACTGGCCGCCCATCAGCGACACGTCGCGGAATTCCGCGCTCAGCACCCGGACCGGATAGCGCGGGAATTTAGAAACATTGACGATGTGATCGAAGCTGAACATCGGCAGCATGACTGGATCGTCGCGTATCGGAAAGCGCACGGATGGATTACAACGGAGGAGTTGCGCCGCATGTCTCCCAAAAATACGCCGGCATTCATGATCGGGTTGATCATGTGGAACGTCCGACGAATGAGTTAAGAGTATGCGTCATGGAGGATGTCGCGTGCCGATTGATTTCGCAAATTTTGACCAACGTCATTATCCGGTGGTGTCCACCCGCGACGGCTACGGCGAGTGGGCCGACTCCTATGAAGCGACGGTGCCGGATGAGATGGACATTCGGCTCCTCGCGCGCCTCACGCCGGAAAACTGGAAAAATATTACTGCCGCGGCTGATCTGGGTTGCGGGACCGGCCGCATCGGCGGATGGCTGAAATCGAACGGCGTCACCACGATCGACGGCATCGATCTCACACCGGAAATGCTGAAGTTGGCGCGCGTCAAGAACGTCTATCGCACATTGCGGGAAGGCGACGTTTCGCGAACGGCGTTCGCCGATGCGTCGTACGACCTCGCGATTGCGTCATTGATGGATGAGCACATTCGCGACCTTGCGACATTGTACCGGTAAGCCGCGCGGCTTCTGACGCCAAACGGTCGGTTTGTGCTCGTCGGGTACCATCCCATGTTTATCATGAGCACGGGGATGCCAACCCACTTTCAGCGTGCTTCCGGAGTATCGATCGCGATCGAAACGCACGTCCATCTGCTCAGCGATCATTTCAAGGCCGCCGCCGCCGCGGGAATGACGATGCGGGAATTCGAAGAGGGCGTAATCGACGACGATTGGCTCGCGCGAAAACCCAAGTGGTCCGCCCACAGGGGTAAGCCGGTGAGCTTTGTCATGGTTTTTGCAGCAGGCCGTGTTTCCTGCGCACTTCCCCCAATTTCTTCAATGTAAGGAAGTTCAACTTGCTCGCAAAACTTGTCCGCGCCTACGTGAACTGGCGCGAAAAATCGAACAGCAAACGCGTTCATTTCGATCCCGCGTTCGGCGATCCCAAAGCGCTGGCTCTGCAGGACAAGGTGGCAAGTGGTGACTGGAAAGCGGCACGCGACGCGTTACGCGCCGCAGGAAAGGATTGGGAGCGACGCAGCACGCTGCTTGCGCTGCTCACCGAGCCGCCGGCGGTCGATGGCTGGCTCGCGGAATGGGTGAAGAAGGAGCCGAATCATCCGGATGCCGTTCTCACGCATGGTGCGACTCTGATCGTCTGGGCCTGGGACGCGCGAACGGCCTCGTACGCCGAACACGTACGCGCCGATCAATGGCAGTCCTTCGGAGAGCGGCTGAAGCAAGCCAAGAAGGTAATGGACCGCGCGCTTTCTGTTTGCCCGGAAGATCCGAGCGTATGGTGCGAAATGATGAGTCTCGCGATCGGCACGCACGAGGATTTTGATACGATCAAGAAATACTTCAAACGCGCCGTCGCGATCGACCCATGGAACGCCGGCGCGCACAGCCGCATGTTGCAGGCGAGCTGCGCCAAATGGTACGGCTCATCGGAGGTCATGTGGAAGTTCGCCCGTTCGGTTACTTCTGCGCCGGATTGTCCGCCGACGTTTCAGTCGCTCCTTGCGCAGGCGCATCTCGAGGAGCTGTTCGACCGCTTTCGCAAGGCCGGTTCCTCTGATGGTGAGAAAATCGAAAGTGAGTATTGGGGGGACAGTGCCGTTCGCAAGGAAATCATGGAGGCGTACAAGGTCTTTTCGACCGCCCATCCGCAGAGAACGACGAACGCCGAGTTTTATGCTGGAAATCACTTTGCGTTTGCGCTGTACTCGATCGGTGCCTACGGCAAAGCGGTGAAGGAATTCGAATTGCTTGATTATCGCGTCACGCAATTTGCGCCATGGGGCTATTTCGGATTTCCCGCGTCGCGTTTTCTCAGAACGAAGGAAGTCGCGGAAGAGAAATTCAAGGCGGCAACCAGCGGATGATCGCACGGATCTTTTTCACGGCGGCCGTTCCTCGGGCGGCAATCGACGCAAGAATTGCCGCCTCCGCACTTCCGAAAAGCGCCGGGCAATGACCGAGCGTTCGACTACGCCGTTGCCGGCTGGTAAGCGCCGTCATCCAGCGTGACAACCGGCTTGCGCGTGCGTTTGGCGCCGCGGAGGTTGATCAGGAATGACACAATCCAGACCACACCTACGACGATCCAGGCGATCTTGCCGTTGTCGGCGATCGTGTTCAACAGTTGCGGCGCGAAGGTGTCGAGC
>JBFWWY010000445.1:0-3674 GCA_050245935.1 Phycisphaerae bacterium
ACTCCCGCGCGCCGAACGTTTGTTCCACAACGTCCAGAATTTCCGGCTGATTTTCTCCCGCATTCCGGCGAATTAGCTCAACGCGGAGCGTGAATCGATAAGGATCGGCTTTGCCGTCCCACCGTCGCGGTTGCTTGATCGTTAGAGTCGAAGAATAGTGCTCCACTCCCTCACTTTCATTGCGCTTTTTAAATTCGTCAATCGTCACTTCGTTTTCGGCCGCATCCAGCAGCAAAGCACGAATCGACACGTTTTTTGTCGCTTGCTTTTCGTTTTGCACGTAGACGTTGACGCCGAACTTTGCCTCCTTCGGTGTCGCGTGGATTTGCGTGAGATACACGCCGGACGACGCGAACCGCAACGGCGAAATGCAGACCTCGCTCGTCGAGATTAGTTCGACCCCGCGATAGATTCCCCCAAACATCGTGAAGTCGCCGGAGAGCGGCATGACATCTTCGTGCAGGCGATTGTCGACGCGGACCATTAATTGATGCGATTTACCGTCGCTGATCGCATCGGTGATTTCGAAACAGAACGCCGCAAATGCCCCGCGATGCTGCCCGATGTGCACGCCGTCGATGTAGACGTCGGCGACGATGCTGGCGGCACGGAAGCGGAGAAAATGCCGCACGTGGTTCGATGTCCTGTCGATCTGCAGCGTGCGCTGATACCACCCGACGCCGCGAAAGTAGTTGTTGCCGCCGTCCTGACCGTCTTGCGCGTTCCAGGTATGAGGAATTTCAACAGGTTGCCAATCCGTCGCGCGGAGTTGATCGATCGTGCAGTCGGCGTGCTTGCAAAGGTGAAATTGCCAGGCGTCATTGAGTTCGCGGGTTTTGCGCACGCTGTCGCTGGTTGCGAATGCAATAGCAGAGAGTGCCAGCAGCGAAGCGGATAATCCGCTGTTGCGGACGATTGGATTCATGCTTGACTCCGTTTGCAATGTGCCTGCAAACTCAAACGACTCAAATGCATGTGACTCGGAACGTCACCTGGATGTTCCGTCCGGCACGGAGGCACGGACGCTACGTTTCAAACGTCCGGCACGGAGGCGCGGACGCTACCTTACGGACGTCCGGCAAGGGGGAATGCCGACACGTCGAGACTACAGAACGTCCGGCACGGAGGCGCGGACGCTACGTTGCAGACGTCCGGCGCGGGGGCACGGACGCTACGTTTCAAACGTCCGGCACGGAGGCGCGGACGCTACGTTTCAAACGTCCGGCACGGAGGCGCGGACGCTACGGTGGGAATCAGTTTCCTGATTCTTCCGCCACGTGGGCGAGTGCTGCCGGGTTTTCGGTGTAGAGTCCGAGCTTCTTGAGACCCGGCACGACATCGTTGTGCTTCATGAACATATTCCAGCAAAGCTGCGTGCGATAATTTTCGATCATCGGCGCGATCGGGCCTTGGTCGATCGCGAGAAACGTGTCCGACACCCAGTCTTTGCTCGGGTTGAACGCATCCCAGAAACCGAACGGTCCCCAGAGTTCTTTGCCGCGCTCGATGTAGAAGTGCTTGAGCGTCGCGATCGACTCCTTCGGCACATACGGCATCGCGCTGAGCGCCGCCGTCGGCGTGATGGTGCCGCGATCAGCACGCGGCTCGTGTGCGTGATAACCGCCGGGCGTGAAGCTCGCCGTGAGACCCCAGTCGAGCGGTCCGTAGCCTTTGAATTTCTTCGGATTGTCGATGCAATACGCGCGGTTGATCAGCGAGATCGCGCGGTTGTTCTCGTAATAGTTGCAATGCTTGTCGGTGACGTAGCGCGGATCCATGCCGATAAACGAATAGTGCGTGAAGAACAGCGGTCCGCCGAAAGGCCAGCCGACTTTGAGTTTGTAGCCGTAGTATTCTTCGCCGTTCTCGTATGGCGGATCATTCGGGCGGCGACGCGAACCACCGGCCCAGCCTTCGTAATAGGACGCCTCCGGCAGCGGGTGCGTCGGTGAGATCAGCCCGAGCACGTACGCGATCATGCACTCGTTGAAGTTGCCGCCAAAACGGTGTCCCTTCTTGAATTCATATTCCGGCGACCAGTGCCAGTATAGACGCGCGTTGTCCTTTTCCGGCCCGAGATACCAATCCCACTCGACCTCACGCCAGAGTTTGTCAACGCGTTCGCGCAACTCGCGTTCGACCGGCGTGTCGCGATCGAAGTACGCGGCGATCGTCAGCAGACCCTGAACGAGGAACGCAGATTCGACGATGTCACCGCCGTTGTCCTCCTTGCCGGCGAAAGGAATCGTTGCGCCGGTTTCGCCATTGATCCAGTGTGCCCAGACGCCGTGATAGCGCGGCGTGACGTCCTGCAGGAAGCGAACCTGTTTGAGCAAGCGCTCCGCGGCGGCTTCGCGCGACACGAAGCCGCGCTCGGCACCGACCATGATGGTGACGAGGCCGAAGCCGGTTCCGCCGGAGGTGCAGGTGTCGCGCGGGTGCTGAAAGCCTTCGCGTGCGAGGCCGCTGATTGGGTGGCCGAAGTGCCAGAAATAGCGAAAGTTGGCTTTTTGAATCGAGGTGAGCAGTTCTTCGGTCGTCATTTCGCGCGTCGTTGCGGAAACGACCGGCGACGGTGACGATTCGTCGTTTTCTTTGTTCACCATCGTGACGCGATAGAAGCGCTGCTCATCATTCTTGCCGAGATAGTCGCTGAAGACCGCATAATCCTGCGGTTTTTCAGTCAGCCGCTCGAAGTTGCCGTCTTCCGCAGCGGCACGATACACGTGGAAGCCGATTGCGTCGGCCGGCAGCGCGAGCGGCTCCCAGGTCACGTCGATGCGGCGGTCGTGCGCTTCCGCGGCGACGTTTGTCGGCGGTGCAGCAGCGACCAACGCGGTGGGAACGGCAATGACAACGGACATCAAGATTGAGGCCGTCAACAAATTTGATTTCATCATTTCTCCACTGTGGAAAGCTCACTCATTCGGTGCGTTGCAGCGAAGCACGGCGACGGCGCTTGTTCGTTTTGTCAGCGTCTAGCGACCGAGCAGCACTTCACCCACGCCTGGACGCAGTGTCATAATGTTTTTGTCCAAACTGATCAGGAGATTCGCGTCATCTTTGAGCACGTAGAAATCATCGTCATGGATCTTCAGAACAATTGTCTGGGCGCCGCCGTCGGGCGGGATATCGATGTTCAACGTCAAACCTTCATTGTCAGAAACAACCGAATATGTCAGCGTACCAAAATACGTCGGCGCGTTGCGAATGCCGATCGGTTCGCCCGAACCGTACCAGGCGGCGGGGATGCCGGCGGCGAGGATCAGTGCGTTGGTGTCTTCGTACACGAGCATCGAACGCAATGCGTTCATGTACGCACTTCCCACCCACGTATGGGGCATGTCGCCGATGAAGCCCGCTGCACGCGGTTCGCGAAAGACGACTTCGGCCCAGTGATTCCAGCCCTGCGGACGCTGGTGAGAAAAGTAAAAATCGGCCAACTGGTGCGCGCGGTCGATTTCCCCGCGCACGACATAGGTCTGCATCAACCGCAATTCGTACGGCGTGTAGCGATCCCATTCGTCGCTACCACGCCGCTGTTGGAAGAATTCGTAGAACTTATCGAAGGTACGACTTAACGCATCCTGCGGCACGTTTCGCCATTGACGGCAGGGAAAATAGGCGATCGCGGTTGAGGTGGCGTCGAAGTCGCCAAGCTCGACGCAGCCGGG
>JBFWWY010000446.1:0-3637 GCA_050245935.1 Phycisphaerae bacterium
GACAGCACTGATTTTGTCGAAGGCGGGGATGGCGTCGACATCATCGAGGTCAACGGTAGCGACAGCACCGAGAACTTCACAATCACCGCCAACGGCACGCGGGTGCGTTTCGATCGCCTCGCTCCTACGCCGTTTGCTTTGGATATCGGTACATGCGAGCGCCTGGTCCTCAATGCCAATGGCGGCAACGACATGTTTGCCTGTACCGGAAACCTCGCGCCGTTGATTCAAATCACCGCGGACGGCGGCCCCGGTGAGGATTCGCTGTTGGGCAGCAACGGCGCGGACGTTCTGATCGGCGGCGATGACAATGACTTTATCGACGGCAATCAAGGTGCGGACATCATCCTGATGGGGGCCGGGAATGACGTGTTTCGATGGGATCCCGGCGACGGCAGTGACATCGTCGAAGGGCAGGAGGGGCAGGACACGATCGACTTTAACGGGTCAGGTGCGAACGAGTTGTTTGACATCTCCGCCAACGGGCAGCGGCTGCGTTTCGTACGTAACATCGGCAACATCACCATTGACGCCGGCGATATCGAGCAGTTCGATCTGCAGATGCTCGGCGGTGCCGACGGCGTCACGGTTCACGATCTCACCCAGACCGATCTTGAAGAATTGAATGTCGAACTCGCCGGAACGCTTGGCGGCACGACGGGCGATGCTCAAACGGATCATGTGGTTGTGAACGGCACGCAGGGTGCCGATATCGTTCACGTCGCGGCCAATGCGGGGATCGTAGAAGTCGTCGGCCTGTCCTCTATTGTCCGTGTCTTTCGTTCTGAAGCCGCAAACGATTCCCTGATTGTCAACGGGCTCGCGGGTACGGACATCATTACGGCCGACCCGGGCGTCTTCGCGCTGATCATGCTGACGATGAACCCGTAGCATGGCCCCATGAAAAATGCGGCGCTATCCGCGCCGCATTTCCCGACATCCACGATTTCATGCGGCTGAGAGGACTCGAACCTCCACCCGGTTGCCCGGACTAGGACCTGAACCTAGCGCGTCTGCCAATTCCGCCACAGCCGCTCTTGTTCCCGCCGACGAACCTGCCGCCGCGGAATTTTAGCGAATCGGCCATGATACGCGGCGGATCGAACGGGTCAAGAAGGAAGAGCCGGGTACCGAGTATTCAAAGGACGAGCGTTTCGTATTGTTTGATTTGACGGGTCATCCAAACAGGGAGGGCGAGGCTCCCGCCGAGCCGTTGCGCGCAAAATATTCGCCATTCGATCAGGTAAGCTACAACACAGAACGCGAGCGGCATACATAGATTTGTAGCCCCCACACGTCGAGATACCTTCGTGCCGACCGGCGAACTCCAGTAACATTCGATTTGTTGCCGGCTGAGGTTAGTCCAATTTCGCATCCAAGCGGCGGAAAAGCGTCGTTCAAAAGCCCGGGAAGTCACTGGTGGAACGTGCAACCAGGAGTCGGGGATGCTTCGAACAGCGATGATGACGCTTATCCCAGTCGTCACTCGTCATTCGTCATTCACTTACACGCTGCGAATAATGACGGATGAATTGTGGCCGCCGAAGCCGAAAGAATTGTTCATCGCGACCTTGATGTTCGCGTCGCGCGCGGTATTCGGCACGTAGTCCAGATCGCACGCCGGGTCCGGCGTCTCGAGATTGATCGTCGGCGGCAGCGTCTTGTTGCTGAGCGCGAGAATGCACGCAATCGTTTCAATGCCGCCGCTTGCGCCCAGCAAGTGACCCGTCGCACTCTTTGTACTGCTAACGGCGAGCTTCTTCGCCGCCGAACCGAACACCCGCTTGATCGCGACGGTTTCCGCAACGTCGCCGAGCGGGGTACTCGTGCCGTGCGCGTTCACATAGTCTACGTCTGCGGCTGTAAGCCCCGCATAACGCAACGCGGCTTCCATCGCGCGACCAGCGCCGCGTCCTTCCGGGTCCGGAGCGACCATATCTCCCGCGTCACCCGTCGCACCAACGCCGATGACCTCGCAGAGGATGTTCGCGCCGCGCTTCTTCGCGAATTCCATTTCCTCAAAAATGAGAATTCCTGCGCCCTCGCTCAAAACGAACCCGTCGCGATCCTTGTCAAAGGGTCGGGAAGCACGCTCCGGATCGTCATTGCGCGTGCTCAGTGCCTTCATGGAGGCAAACGCGGACAATCCCAGCGGCGTCAGTGCCGCTTCGCTGCCGCCAGTGACAACGATGTCGCAATCATTTCGTCGAATCGCGTGGAAGGCATCGCCCATCGCGTTTCCTGCGGAGGCACATGCGGTCGCGACGGCGGTGTTGACGCCTTGAAAATGAAAATCAATTGAAATGTGTCCCGAAGCCGCGTTTGCCATCAGCTTGGGAATGGTAAAGGCCGACACCTTGCTGGGGCCTTTCTCGAGTAGCCGGTGGTGCTGTTCTTCAATTTCCAGCAGTCCGCCGATGCCCGTGCCGACAATCACGCCGGCGCGTGTCGGATCAAAGCTTGCACTTGCCAATCCGCTCTGCGTGCGCGCCATGCGCGCCGCGGCCAGCGCCAACTGGGCAAAGCGATCCATGCGCTTCAGTGCGCGTTTGTCGATGTGATCTTCTGGGTTGAAATCGCGGCACTCACCGCCGAAACGAACGTCAAACGGGCCCACGTCAAACGTGACGATCGGCCGGATCCCCGACTTTCCCGCAATCAGCCCGTCCCAGAGGGCGTTGACCGAAGACCCCAAAGGAGTCACCGCGCCAAGACCGGTGACGACAACCCTGCGCTCCGACATCAACGTCCCCTGCTTGCACTGCGCTCAGAAAGCCGATTACTCGCTGTTTTCCAGACGATTTTGGATGTAGTCGATCGCCTGGCCGACGGTCTGAATCTTCTCGGCTTCTTCATCCGGAATGCTGATGTCAAACTCGTCTTCAAATTCCATTACGAGCTCGACGGTGTCCAACGAGTCGGCATTCAAGTCATTGACGAACGACGTCTCGCGGGAAATCTCTTCCTCCGAAACAGTCATCTGCTCGGCAACAATCTTCTTTACTTTGCTTTCAATTTCGGCGATTTCCGGCACAGCGGAATCCTCCTAGCAGGCCCCTGGTTTACATGCCCTCGTCGGACCCGCGTCCTGGCAACCGAGAGACAGGCCGAATCGTCGTGACCATGCCGAGTTTTGTAAAGGGGCAACCGGGCCTCGCGAGAGAAATCCATCTATCGCGGCACCACAGCTTTACGTCACTGCGATTCGCTGAACGCCGGATATTAGAGCGATGTTCTGTAATTGCCAAGCCCCGCACACAGATTGTGAGCACAATCCAGCAGGGGTAAAGTTCAAAGCGCGAAGTGAGGGGATAGGGTGGCAGGGGACTCTTACCCGTACGAAATCTGATTCCCGAATGGAATTGATCGAAGCCAAATGGATATCGCGACGAACATCATCGAAATCGGCAGGCGCATGTACGCCCGTGGCCTCGTTGCGGGCACCGAGGGCAATATCTCCACGCGCATCGACACTGCGCGGATCGCTTGCACGCCTTCCGGCAAATGCAATGGTCGCCTGCAGGAAAGCGACATTTGCGTCGTTTCGCCCGCTGGAGAGCGGATTTCGGGCACGTCCGCGCCCAGCAGCGAAATGCCG
Organism: Phycisphaerae bacterium; assembly: GCA_050245935.1. Lineage (GTDB taxonomy): Bacteria > Planctomycetota > Phycisphaerae > UBA1845 > Fen-1342 > JALHOX01. The sequence continues at coordinate 3,599 of JBFWWY010000446.1, forward strand.
ATGCACTTCGCGATTTATCGCGCAGACCCTGCTGTCGGT
>JBFWWY010000447.1:0-3603 GCA_050245935.1 Phycisphaerae bacterium
AGCCGCGCGGCCGCGCCTGAGCCGCAACCACTACCACGGAAACACAAGCGGCAACTACAACAACGCGGACAATGCGTTCGGCTTGGTGGAGTCCGCGACGTCGGGCGATCCACTGTTCACCGACGCGGCGGGATTCGATTATCGCCCCGGTATCGGCTCGCCGGTATTGCGTCGCGCGGGCGGAATCGCGCTCGACTTTGCCGGCGCCTACCTCCCGCACATCGAACCGATCCGCCGAAAGCTGGTGCGACGATGAGATTTTCGCATCACGTCAATCCGATGCGACGACGTCACCGGCGCGGAGATTCGTACTCTGCCGGCATCACGCGCGGCCAAGTGCTCACGCGACAACAGACACAGTACGGGCGCACGATCACCGTTTTCGTCACGACCGACCAGGACCAGACGATTCTGGACTGGTACGTCAACGGCAAATACGCAGGTCGCACACGGGACGGCTATTTCAGTTGGCGATTGAAGGCCGGATACCAGATTCGCATTGACGCGCGTCCGGTTCGCTATCTCGACGAACGCGGAGACGACTATGCGCCGCCGACACTCTCGCGGACCTACACGATTCACTGGACCGCAGCGGATGGTCCCGTCGATCGTTATCTGGTCGACATGGCGACCGGGCAATCGAATCCCGATCCGGAAGATTGGGAAAACATTGGCTACGTCGCGGGCGGGCGACAGTGGAGCTATTCGCTCGAAACGCCGGAACTGGACGATGTCACTTGGTACTGGTTCCGCATCCGACCAATCGACATTTTCAAAAACACCGGCGACGTGACAACCATTGGACCGATCTTCTTCGTCGGCCTTCCGACAGCGCCGGACGTGCTCGTTGAATTCAGCGACAGCACCCAGCAAATCACCGTAAGCGAGGCATGATATGAGTGCGACATTTACCGCCGATCGTTTCCTGGAAGGCTTGAAGCAAGTCATTGACGGCTCGGTCGATCTCGACGGCGACACGATCAAAATCGCGTTGCTCGACGACACCTACGCACCGGACCTGATCAATCATGATTTCTTCGACGACGTGAGCGCGTTCGAAGTCTCGGGCACCGGATACACCGGCGGCGGCGCGACACTCGCGAGTGTGGCGATCTCGGCGGACACCGTGAACAACAACGTGAAGCTCGACGCGGCTGACGTCGTGTGGGCAACAACGACGTTGGCGGACGTGGGCTATGCCGTGATCTACAAAGACAGCGGCTCGGCGGCGACTTCAACGCTTCTGTTCCTGCTGACGTTCTCGGCGTCGCAGGACACGAGCGCGGCGAATTTCGCGGTCAACTTCGCGGCGGCGGGCATCGGGCGCTATTCGTAAGGGATCATCGTGGCAGCATCGGTACAAGGCAGCGACGCGCTCTACAGCCGATTTTCGAGTCGGACCGGGACCGTTGCGGCCGGACCTGCCGAATCGTCGCAAGCCGATCCGATCTACGTCAATTTCGTTGGCGAGTCCGGCGCTGCTGTCGGTGGATCGAGCGTCGTCAATGTCTACCAATCTGCTGCGCTCGCAGGCGGATTCTCAGGACAGCCCGGCACCGGCGGCGACACGGCCGCGCAGGGCGACGCGCTGCGATGGACCGACACCAACGATGATGAAATTGTCCCGCTCGAAACCATCGGAACGGTCGACGGCGTCCGCGTGACGTTCGTCAACGGCGCGAACAATCCGGGGAACGGGAGGCTTGTCTGGAATGCGGCCGATTCGACATTGGCATGGCGCACGCCGGGTGCAATCGAAGACGGCGATCCTGTCGCGATTAACGGCAACGGCATCTACACGCTGCAGGGCGCAAATCAATCTACGTTCATCCGCGTTGCGGTGGTGGAAGATCGCCTACCACTCGTTTCGATAGCGCGAACGGTGCAGGTGCAGGACCGCTACAACGTCGCCGCGGGCAACGACGTGACGGCGGCGCAGGCGGCGGCGGGCCTGACGAAAGACTGGACGCTGCGACTCGCCAACAATCGCATCACGGCAGATACGTTCATCACCGGCTATATCTGGTTCGACGCGGACCCGTCGAACGACCAGAGCGTGGAGTACAGCGTCGATGAAATAAGCTGGTACGCGCCGAAGTCGCTCGCCGAGGCACAGGCGGCATTTCTCGGAACGACCATCCCCGACGAGAGCTATCGACCGATCTACTTTCGTCGCGTGCTTGCTCCGGGCGCAGCAGCGGCAGCCGCGCGGCGCGTGGTTGTGCGCGTGGCCTACGAACTCAATGGCGAATGGCGCGAAAACGGCGTGCGCGGGTTGTATCGCATCGAAAACGACGCTGAATTTCGCATTTATCGAAAACAAAACGCTCCCCCGGTTCCCGGCGTCGATGCTGTTTGGGCAACGGCGTCGAGCCTGCCGAATACGCCAGCCGGAACATTCGCAGACGGCACGTGGTACGTGTGCGTGACGTGGTTCAACGGCTACGCCGAGTCGGGCTATCTACGAATGTGGCGATTCGTCGTCAGTGGCGGCGTGCTGGTCGATGCGCCGCCCGCATCGCCTGTCACAACCGAAGCCCGGCCCGAAGCCGATGGGCTGATTCGCGTGCGTGCGGTCGCGGCGAGGGAAGTCGATGCAAAGAACCAACCCGACGAGTGGGCAGTCTGGTACACCGACGACGGCAGCGCGCCGGGAAGCGGTGATCCCGACATCACCGAAACGCTCGAATTCATCGGCGGCGTCGCGGTGCTCGATACAACAATCCCGAAGTCCAGCGAAGGCACCACGATCAAGGTGCTCGTCAAAACGCGACATTCCGCCAGCGCGACGTATTCCGAGAACACGAGCGTCAACACGTCGACAGCGGCGGTGCAGGGCAAAGCGGACATGATTCAAGGTGACGTTTTCACAGGTCGGCCCGGAAATCCGGGCGTTTCTTAACCACGGCGCACAGCCGTAAAGGAGTATGGCAAATGCCACAGCAGACGATTGAGTTTCGCATGGTTACGGTGGCGGTTGTTCCGCAGGGCACGACGGGGGCTTTCCAGCTTTCGGACGGCACGTGGGCAACCGAACTGCACATGGCCGGTGACGGCAAATGGGACATGCCGGATTATTGGGTTGAAGCCGCGCACAACGCGGGCGTCAACGCGGTCGAGGCAACGGTGACGAACTACCAGAACCAGCAAAGCTGATAAATGGCCGTCCAGAATCCCAATCTGCAGATCATCGGCGATCCGCCGAAACAACAGGTCGGCGCGCAGCCGGGGGACATTCTCCCCCGCAGCGCGCGGACCATTGTTCGCATCAAGCTCAAATGGGTGGCCGGTGAAGACGACGATCCGAGTGTCGCCGATTGGCAGACGCGGGATGACATTTTCCCGGTCGGTTCGCTCCGACACGGAACGCGCGCCGGCGGCGGATCATCTTGCACACTCAAGCGCTACTATGGCGAAGGCACGCGCGAGCCGGGGAAAACGACATTCGAGGCCCGCGACCCGATCGACCTCAAAGGCGCGTGGGTGTGGGTGCTCGGTTTTCACAACAACATTCCGGGCGCACCGGACGGCGTCCCCCCGGTCGCAGGGACCGGCGCAGGCCAGACGCTTTTCGTCGGTCGAATCGAATCACAGACGCGAGAA
>JBFWWY010000448.1:0-3599 GCA_050245935.1 Phycisphaerae bacterium
CCCGGCACCCGGCGCCCGGCGGAGTTCGCAATACCGGGAGCGATCCAATCGCAGGGCAAATTGGCGTTCCGCGCGCAATCCTCCAGCGGCGCATCGGCGGATGGGGCGTGTGCCGTTAATATGCCTGCGTCCGAGAACAAAAGGTCGGTGATTATGGGTTCAGAGCAGAAGAAAAACGTGGATACTGCGGCTTTGCTGCGAACTACCCTCGCGGGAATCGAGATGACAACGCCGATCCTGACCGCTTCGGGGACGTGCGGTTATGGTCCGGAATACGCCGATTTGGTCGACTATTCGCTGTTCGGTGGCTTCACGACAAAGAGCGTGACGCGGCACGAACGACCGGGAAATCATCCCGAACGCATCGTCGAAACGCGTGCCGGCATGCTCAACGCGATCGGCCTCGCAAATGTCGGCGTCGAGCGGTTTATCGCCGAGAAAATTCCTTTCATCGAAAACATGCAGACGAAGGTGCTGGTCAACGTCGCGGGCTACAACATTGACGATTATGTGCATGTGATCGAACAGCTCGACAGCTATGCGTGCCTCGCGGGATTCGAGTTGAATGTGTCGTGCCCGAATGTTGCGGACGGCCTGATGTTCGGCACCGATCCGGGCTTGATGAAAACGGTGACGGCTGCGGCCCGCGCAGCCGCCAGAAATCATCCGCTGATCGTGAAGCTCTCGCCGAACGTAACCGATATCGCGCCGCTCGCGCAAGCGGCCGTCGATGGTGGCGCCGATGGACTCAGCGTCATCAATACCTACGTCGGCCTTTCGATTAATGCCCGAACCGCGACGCCGCAGTTGGCGAATATCACCGGCGGCCTGAGCGGCCCGGCGATCAAGCCGCTCGCGCTGTTCAACGTGCATCGCGTGTACCGCGAGGTTGCGCGTACGGCGAAGATTCCGATCATCGGGATGGGGGGCATTCAAACGACGCAGGACGCGCTCGAATTCTTCATCGCGGGCGCGTCGGCGGTCGCCGTCGGGACGGCCTTGTTCATCGACCCGGCGACGCCGCAGAAGATCGCGCGCGAGTTGGCGGAAGAAGTCGCAGCACGCGGGCTGGGGAATGTGCGCGAACTGGTCGGGACGCTGAAGATCGGGTGACGCGGGCGGGGAGGAAGGCAACCACGGAGGCACGGAGAGCAAGGAGAGCACGGAGAAGCGCATTAGAAGTCAGCCTTCGCGGAAACCGCGATAGTACCTGTGCCCACCAAGCTGCCGGGAGACCGATCCCGACGCGTCGGCACTGCCGAGCGATCAATCAGAGCCGGCCCGTCTCGGGCCGAAGAGTCTCGTTGCGTGTGCAAGTGGAGCTAATACGCGTGATCAGAAATCTTTTGCAATAGGTCATACTTCTCACCGCGGCGCTGTCCACACTTATGCTCATCGCAGTAATCGTCATTTCTACCTCGCCGGACCGACGATTCGAACATCGTCGATCAGAGAGTAATCCGACCAAACGAACGCCTGAGAAATCGATCGCACTTTACACTTGGAAGAGTACGAGTTATTGGGTTCAGTCCGTTCCACAACGTGGAAAGAAAGCGATCCAATTCTGTAGGGCGCGGCGTTATTATCTTGCATCACGCAACCAGCATGGTCGCCGGAGATTGATTGACCATCATTCGTTGAATATTCTGCTGAGAACGGCTCGGCGGGAGCCCTCGCCCTCCCGATTTAAAGTGCTCGGCCCGGGGGCGTTTGCCTCCATTGATCCTTGGCCCATTGACCCCTTGAATCCTCAACTCCTCAAATCCTCTTTTTTTCTCCGTGTCTCCATGGTTTGATCTTGATTCGAGAAGAATTCGCGAAGAAAGGGTCCTACCACGATCGCCGCAGGTCGCCTGCTGTTACGACCGCCATCCAGCCGCCGCTGTCTTCCGCGATGCGTGCCAGACGTTTGGCGTTTTCGGTGAGCTTATTTGTGGCGGGGCCGAGTTCGTCGAGCAGGACGTCGTCAAACACGAGGCAGCAAATCTTCGTCTTGCCGCGATTGCGCTGACGGATTTCGCCGACCATGCTCTCTTCGAATTCGCCGTCCGAAAGAAAGAAGATTGCTTCCGGATCCATGCGCAGCGCGCGATCCATCGCGGGGAGCGGATCGGTGCCCCCGGCAGGGAATTTCTGATCAATCCACGCGAAAAACCGCTGGCGCATCTCGCGGGTGGCGGGTTTGAGCGACGGGGCGAACGCCTCCGTTTTGAAACGGCCGTCCACACTGTAGAAAATCACAACGTTGAACGACTGATCCCCGCGCAAGGTGCCGATCGAGCGCTTCAGCTCCCGCTTGAGATCGTCCACCGCAATAATGATCGAACCCGAGAAGTCGATGACAAAGACGACGCGATTGGCCCGCACTGTGCGACCCCACATGCCCGCGGAGCCGATCATCCGCCCGCTCCCACCGCCGGAAAGGCCGGTATCAGAGCCGGGTGACCCCGTGACCGCACCGCGCACGCCGGTGCCGAGGATCGATTCGCGTTCGGTGCCGAGGCCGAAGTCGTCGCCAAAGCCGAGGCCGCTGTCAAAGCCGGCGGAGTTCTGATCGGGCGCGTTGCCGTAGCTGAGGTCGATGTCGCTGAGGCTCCCGAGATCAATGGGCGCTTCGGTTGCCGGTGCGCTGCCGCGCGTGTTCGGCGACGCGAGTGAGTTCTTTGACCATTGAAACGAGTCGACGTTCGGGCCGTCGAAGCTGTCGGTGAGCGATGCGTGAAATTCCGTGTTCTTCAGCTTCTGTCGGATGAGCACTTCCCACGTGGTGAGTGCGAGAAACATGAGCAGAATCAGGTGAACCGCCAGGCTGATCGCGACCGGCAGGCCAAGCCGCACCGAGTAGCGATATGCCAGACTGCTCTGCTCCGTCTCGGTCATCAGCGAATCGTCCACTTCCGCCTGCACGCGGAAGCGATCGATGAGCTGCTGGAACCAGTTCGGCTGCGCGTCGCTTTGTGCGTCGCCAGGCTGCGCGGTGGCAGACGGCGCGTCGGGGGGCTGCGCATCGGGTTGTGGTTTCTGTTCAGTCATTTTCTTGCAGCGGCGTTGGTCAGCACGGCGGACCAGCGGACCCGACAATTATTCTGTTGATGGCCTTCCCGTCGGTGGGGCCATGCCGCCTGCACCGCCGCCGGTTGCGGCCTGCACGTAAATCATCCGCAGTTCGTAGATTGTCTGATCGAGGATTTTCTTCTCGTCCTCGCTCAGGTTGCCGGTGGTCTTCTCGTCCAGCACTTCGATTAGATCAATGAAATGCTTGGCGGTTTCCAGATTTGGCGGAATGCGTTCACCAGTGGGCGTTGCCATACCCCCCAGGCCGACCACAGCCTGCATTGCGAGCAGGTTCAGCAGTTCGGCAAAGCCGCCCTCCAGGCGGGGAGCCTGCGCGCGGGCGCGGGTCTCTTCTTCCAACTTCTGCTTTTCGCGCTGCGCTTCGGCTTTCCAATCGTCATCGACAATGATCTTTTTTTCGTCTTCGCTCATGTTCATTCCTGTCAAACTGTCGGCTTCATTATTGTTTCAGCAGAATTCGGATCGACGAGTTCCAACGGAAGCCGCCGCAGCGACGAGCTGTGGAATTCTCCAGGTTCACTGAG
>JBFWWY010000449.1:0-3542 GCA_050245935.1 Phycisphaerae bacterium
ACAATCTCGTGAATCTGCGCCGTCACCTTCTCTTCGTGCTTCAAGGCCGCTTCTGCGAGTGCGAGGACCGAAGTATATTCGCCATGCGGTGCCTCAATCGCCCCGATTTTCACTGCGCCACCCGCGTCGAGCATGTAATCCAGAATTTTCATCGCGTGTTCGTGCTCTTCCGCCGCCTGCGCGCGAAACAACTTCGTCAGCGATAAGAGCTCCAACTCATCCAGATAGCACGCCATCGCGAGATAGGTGTGCGACGCCGCCAGTTCGTGAACAATCTGCTCGTTTAACTTCTGATTGATGCTTTTTGATAACGGCATAACGCCTGCTCCTTCCTCTTCGACAACACTGTCGAAATCTTCGTTGTCCCGGTGGGACGACACAAATTAGCCGGGGGCGTAAGCCCCCGGAAATCTTCGAAATCGCGCCAAGCCCCGAAGGGGCGACACCTCAATTCAAGCCGCCAATTCAATATCGGCGATGAATTACAACACTCAATCCCGAATCCAGAACAAAAACCACGCAATATGGTCACGCCCATCCACGATTCGCCGTACATTTCGCTGGACGCCCGCTGCCAGCTTCTGATGCTGCAAGGTGTCCGCAACGATCTGTGCCGGCCTCACGATCGCGAGCCGCTTTTCGACGATATCGACCAATTCGTCCGACCAGATATCTCCGGGCTGCGGTTCGAATTCGATCGGCCAATACCCCGCTACTTCCAGCACCGGGCGCACGGTTTTTTCCAGCGCACGCGACGCAATCACACGCTGATCCTCGGTTCCATTGCGGGCAAAACGAATCGCGGTTTCCGCACCGCGAAAATCCGCGTTTTCCAGCCGCCCCTGCGCAATCCCCAGCTGATCCCACGCGTCCAATTTTACTTCATCTGCATCTGCGATCGCTTCTCGAAACGCTGAGTCATCGATCCGCGCCAGCGCGAGCCACGTTGCTTGGCGCACATTACCTTCTTTTTCCGCTTTCAGCCGTGCCTTCAAAAGGGGCACTGCCTCCCGATCGCGGATCCGCCCCAGCGTGTAGACAAGCGACTCCCGAAAATCCGCACTGATCTCCGGCCGGCACAGCGCCTCACGCACAACGTGCGCATACTGAATCCGCTGATTGTCCGTCACCCACCATGCGGCTTCCTTCGCACGCTGTCCGTCCTCCGTCCGCAGGATTTCGAGCTTTCGCTGCCGATTCACGCTCTTCACCACCGGCAGCAGCGCGAAAAAAGCAATCGTGCCGACCAACCCGGCGATCAGCAGCCCGGTGAAAAACTTGCGGTGCCGCGGCAACCCGCGAAAACCAAGATATTGGCCGAGATTGTCACGCATATGCGGACGATTGTAGACCAATCTCACCCCGATGCACGTCGCGGCCCGATCGGCCGACACGGATTCCCTTTCAACGTTCAACATGCTCCATTCATCATTCGACACTCCCTCCCGGGTGGGGCACTGACACCGTGACACCCTGCGAATTGCCCGCGATTTCCCCCTCGACTAAGCTGGCGGGAAATGGCGACCGCAGCAACAAAATCCAACGAAATCCGCGGCGATCTCAGCGCCGCCAACCTGCGCTGCGCCGTCGTCGTCTCCCGCTATCACGAGATGATCACCCGCAAACTGCTCGACGGCGCGGTCGACGCGATCCTGCGCAACGGCGGAAAAAACGAAGCAATCGCCCGCTACTGGACCGCCGGCGCTTTCGAGTTGCCCATTGCCGCCCGTCGTCTCGCGGCGCTCGGCAAGACCGACGCCATCATTCTCCTCGGCTGCGTCATTCGCGGCGAAACACCGCACTTTGATTATGTCGCCGCCGCCGCTGCCGACGGCGCAGTCCGCGTCGCGCTCGACTATGATCTGCCCGTCTCGTTTGGCGTCTTGACGACCGAGACGATGGACCAGGCGCAGGCCCGCGCCGGAGGGAAAGTCGGGAACAAGGGCGCAGAGGCCGCGCTTGCCGCGATCGAAACCGCGAATCTACTGCGCAGGATGTCGGGATCTTCATGAAAGCCAGCAATCGAACGCAAGCACGGGCCTTGGCGCTGCAAGCCCTGTGCCTGTTTGACGCAATGAAAAACGATTTTCGCGAGCAGTTGGGAAAGTTTCTCCACGACGAGGAGAACTTCGAGGATCTCGGCATCGAATCGGTGGACAAGGAACTCGTCGATTTCGCCCGTTCGCTCGCCGAAGGTGCCTGGGAGCATTGCAAGGAATACGATCGCATGCTCGTCGCCGCGGTGCCGGATTGGTCGATCAAACGCATGCCGCTTGTCGATCGCAACATCATGCGGCTTGGTCTGCACGAATGGCAAACGCACTCCGACACGCCGTTCTCGGTCATCGTCAATGAAGCGATCGAACTCGCGCGCCGCTTCGGCGGAACCGATTCTCCAAAATTCGTCAACGGCGTTCTGGACGGCATCCGCAAACGAACCGAACTCGCGGAGACCGCAACGCCGCAACCCGCGCCGGACACTGCAAAACCGTAAACTCAGCGAATCAGAGCCGGGCCGCTTGTCCCGATTATTTCGGGGTCCCGACCCGACGATTTTGGGGTTCCGGCCCGCGTGTGTCGGGATTTCGACTCGACTCCTTCAGAAGTCGACCGGTCGCGAATTGGTGAAAGACCTGGCATCCGTACGCGCATTGCGAAATATTAGAGCGTTTTCAGTTCAACCGTAGCGGCCTGATGTAGAACGCATATTGGAATTCTACGGCCGGCACGGCGGCACGGCCGCTACAAGGGGATTTGAAATGCTCTAGTCCCGGAGCGACGCCACAATTTAGCCAGGGGCGCGAGCCCCTGGAATCCCGCGGCGCGTCGATTAGCCCCGAAGGGGCGACACAACGCGCACGAAAATCTTAGACTGCAGCACGTACAAGTTCACCGCAAAGGAATTAGAATCGCAATGGGAATCTTCGACCTCTTCAAAAAGGGCCTCACCAAAACCCGCGAAAAAATCGCCGGCGGTCTCCGCGCGGTGTTGCCGTTCGGCAAAAAGATCGACGATGCACTGCTCAACGATCTCGAAGACGCAATGCTCGCCGGCGACATGGGCCCCGCCGCCGTCGTCAATCTGGTCGACGAAGTCCGCACCGCGTGGAAAGCGGGCAAGATCAGCGAGGCGCAGGAGATCGTCGGCTTTCTGAAGAAGCGAATCGCGGAAACGTGGAGTGCCTCCGATCGCTCGCTGGCGCAGGCCGCCTCGCCCCCGACCGTCATCTTCGTCGTCGGCATCAACGGCTCTGGCAAAACGACCACCGTCGCGAAACTCTGCCGCTACCTGAAGCGCAACGGCAAGAGCGTGCTCGTCGGCGCATGCGACACGTTTCGCGCCGCCGCGATCGATCAACTGGAAGTGTGGGCCAAGCGCGCCGAGGTCGGCATCGTCCGCCATCAACCCGGCAGCGACCCGGCGGCGGTCGCTTTTGATGCGTGTGAAGCGGCGATTGCGCGAAAAGTGGATTATCTCGTCATCGACACCGCGGGCCGCCTGCATACGCAGGACCACCTGATGCGCGAGCTGGGCAAGACGC
>JBFWWY010000450.1:0-3555 GCA_050245935.1 Phycisphaerae bacterium
CAGCCCGTGGGTCGTGTCCGCGACGTCAAAGCTCAGCACGGAGCACCACGTGATGATGCTGGTGACCATCGCGAGGACGCCGAGCATGAAGCGCAGTGCGAATCCTTGTGGTTCCGTCTGTTTTTTCTTCTTTGAAGTGGACATTTCGGTCATTCCCTGACGATTCGTTGGCTCAACGTCCCTGTCAAGCGCGATATGTCGCGACACGATCTCAGATTGTAGCTGATTCGTCAAAAAGCAGCGAATGTGGAGAAACGGCGAATGTTAAAGGTGGAATGGGAGAAAGAAATTGGGCCCCCGCTGCAGGCAGAAATTCTTGTACCGCATTCAACACGCGCGTCAAACAGGGGTGGCCTGGCACTGATTGCGGGGTGCCGTATCGCTACGCGAATCGAAATCGCGCGGTCGACCCGACGATCAAGCTACGAAGGGGAACAGACATTTGATTTCCACATTCAACTTTCTCACGTCCCCCGTGATTCGCCAATCGGCACCGGCCCCGCTAGGCTTTCCACCGGCAACACCGTACCGATCCGAACAGCGAGACAATGACGTCACGATCCCCCAGCAAAAACCCCGTCGCCGCCATCGGGCTCTCCGCCGTCAACACGGTCGGCGATCTGGGCGACTTCGTCTTTTTCTCGCTCGCGACAATCGCGCACATTCCCGGTGAACTGATCAAAATCGGCGGCTGGCAGCGGCTCCTGCCGCAGTTCCTCCTGATCGGTGCGAAATCCGTCCCGGTCATCATGCTGACTGGTCTGTTCATCGGAATGGTGCTCATCGAACAGAGTTGGAGCCAGTTCGACTATGCCGGTCTTGCCGATCGTCTCGGCGGAATCGTCAATATCTCCGTTGCCGCCGAGCTGGGTCCCGTGCTCGCGGGCGTCATGCTCGCGGGGCGTGTCGGCGGCGCGCTGACCGCAGAACTCGGCACCATGAACGTTACCGAACAGTTGATGGCACTGCGTTCGATGGGCGCGGATCCGATTCGTTATCTCGTCACGCCGCGATTCCTCGCGTGCCTGCTGCTCGCGCCGGTGCTCACCGTGTACGCGGATCTGATGGGGATCGCGGGCGCGTTCGGCATTTACGCGTATATCAAAGGCGGCGATCCCGAAGCGTATTGGCGATATACGCGCCAGCTTGTCGAAAATTGGGACATCATCACCGGGCTCGTGAAGGCGGTATTCTTCGGCGGCGCAATCGGATTGATCAGTTGTTACAAGGGATTTCACTGTAAGCCGGGTGCCGAAGGCGTGGGGCAGGCCTGTACGCAGGCATTCGTGATGAGCTTTATCTGCATTCTCGTACTGGACTTTTTCCTGAACGTGACGATCAACGGCCTTTACGCGCGGCTTTACGGCTTCCGTTCGTTGTTCTAGCGATCAGAGCCGTCCCGATTTTAGGATCAGCGCCGCGCCCGACAGCAGTCGGGATGAGAATGCCAAACGAATTTCGTAAATGAGCAAAACAAGCGAAGAAAGCGAGTGATCAATCTGAATTGGAAATTGCAATTTCGTGGGGGTACGACGTCCCAACCACCCTCAAACCGGCCCCATGCTCGTATGATCGTGTCCGATTAACAAATGACCATCGAATCCCCCATCATCCAGTTCCACCGCGTCAGCAAGTCCTTCGGTACGCAGCAGGTATTGTTTGACCTCGACCTGCAGATCGAGCGCGGCAAAACCACCGCCATCATCGGCCGCTCGGGCACCGGAAAAAGCGTGTTGCTCAAGCACATCGTCGGCCTGATTCGCCCGGACGTCGGCGAAATCTATTTCGAAGGCAATCGTATCGACCAGCTTTCCGAATCCGCACTTGTGCCGATTCGCCGCGAAATCGCGTTCGTTTTTCAGCTCAACGCACTCTTCGACTCACTGTCCGTGCGTGAAAACGTTGCGTTTCCGATTCTGGAAAACTCGAAAAAGCGGCCCACACGCAAGCGCGTGCAGGAACTGGTCGACGAAGCCCTGCAGCTTGTCGGCATGACCGACGCTGCCGAGAAGCGGCCCGGCGATCTCTCCGGCGGTGAGAAAAAGCGGGTCGCTTTGGCGCGTGCGATTGCCATCGAGCCGCATCCGAAAGTGATTTTGTATGATGAACCGACCGCCGGGCTCGACCCGCAACGGGCCGACGTGATCAATCAACTGATCCAGCGGCTGCAGGACAAGTTCGGCGTGACCGGCATTGTGGTTACGCACGACATGCACAGCGCCCGCGAAATCGCCGACCGCATCATGATGCTGCACAACGGCCAGTTCATCGCCGACGGCACCGCGGCCGAAATCGGTGCGCACAACGATCTCACCGTGCGACGGTTCGTGGAGGGGAAGGCCGACCCCGCGGATCTTGCCGGCCTACGCTGATAAAAAGAAAACGGACACGGAGTGTATCGATCTCTACGAACGCTGACCGACAACCCAGAAATTGTCGGAATAGCGATTCGCGCGCGTCGCAATGATTTCAAATCCCGCATCCGTCATCAGGCGGCTCAACGTGGCCGGCGTGTAATACTGGAAATGCTCCGGCCAGCGATAGCCGGACCAACGTGCACCGAGCATGCTCCGCAGCTTGCTGTCGTAGTTCGGCACCTTGTGCACGCAAATTCCACCGGACCGGAGCAATGCATGGGTTCGCATCATGACGCCGGCCGGGTCTGGTTCATGCTCCATGTAACTGACCGTCACCGCAACGTCAAAGCTGCCGTTTGCCGCCTCAAATTCAGTCAGCCGACCGCAAAATACGTTCTCATTGCCAATACGCCAACGTGCTTTTGCCGCCATTTTCTCTGAGAGTTCGATGCCGGTCGGTGCAAATCCGCTGTTTTTTGCACGGAGTGCCAGTCGGCCGTCGCCACAACCAATGTCCAGCATTCGCCCGGTCGTCGCAAATCGTCGAATGAACCGGAGCGCCCGCTTTTCGCGCGGCGGTTTGATCGTCCACACCAGCGCGGTCCACAGTTTCATGAGCGGCTTTTTCTTCCAGCGCTCGAACCGTTCGCGTGCGAAGGATTCGTCCCATTCGTAATCAGTTTCCAGGGATGCATCGCTGGGAATTTCGGGCATATACACGAGATCGCACTGTGTACACTTCACGATCCGCCATGAATCGTGTTTCATTATCGTCGGTGCGTTCGTCGACAGGCAGATCGGACAATTCCGGTGAACAACCGGAGCGGGCGAAGACGCGCACAATACTTCGCGTGCGTCGGCGACTGCTTCAGGGATTTTCATGATGTGGTTTGCTCGAGGAGGAGTTCGGAAAAGTCCGGCTGCGTCGCGCATCCGCGTCCGGCCTCCAAGGCCGAGCGCCACCGTCCGCGCAGTCCGTGAAATCGATCCGGCGTACGGCAGTCGGTTTCCATCCGTCGGTTGCGTATTCTAGTCGATTCGTGCGACGAAGGCGAATTCGCCGGCATGCTTGCGTTACACTGCAAAATAGAAAAGCAAACAGAGCACGACGAAGCGGGAAGTCGAGAAAATTGAAGATCAGGCGCTTTGCAGCGCCTGTAGAAAGCGGTGCGAGATGGAGCTGATTACCAGGATTGGA
>JBFWWY010000451.1:0-3545 GCA_050245935.1 Phycisphaerae bacterium
CTGGGCGCAGGATTCGTCTTGCGTCGTCGTCGTTAATCGTCGCGCGGCGTACGAGTGTTCCAATCTGATGACCGCTTCACGACTGTGAAGCGGTCAATTTGATGCGCACTTGGATCTGGTGCCCCGATTCCGCTTCCTACGCTTTGCCCAGCAGCAGCAACACGAACAATCCAATGTCCGACACACTGATGAGGCCGTCTTGATTGACGTCCGCTGACAGAATGTCGCAGCCGGGGAACTGGTCCAGATATTGTTCCGCACTTGTCAGTGCGAGAACGAACGGACCGATATCGCCGACGGATAGAAAGCTGTCACAGTTCGTATCGCCTAGCAGCTTCACCGCTGGAGTCGCGTTCAGAATAAACAGGCACGGGAATGGGCATAAGCCGGGACAAGCAGCGTGTTCCACGCCTTCCACGAAACCGGCAAAAGGCAGGGACGGCAGATTCAGCATCGTCCACAGCCGCCCGGATTCATCTTCGCCCAGCGGCGTGCACTCGAACGCCAATCGCGCCGTCATCGTGCTCTCCAGGACAGCATTGACCGTCGAGAAGCGCAAATCGACTGACCCGGATTCGTCGGCTGACTGCGCGGGAATGCCGGTCACGTAGACTCGATCGCCGACCGTATAGTCACTGACGTTGAGCGGCGCGAGGGTGAACTCCGGTCCGCTGTCCGCGACAACAACAAGCTTGTTCGCGTTGATTGAAAACACTGTTCCCAGGCCGCGAAAACAGGGATACGTCTCCACAACATGGACGTCCACCTTTCCGCATACGGTCTCAAACAGGCTCTTGGTACCCATGACGAAAAAGTCCTGACCCGGCAATTCGCTGTCCGAGGCCAACTGAACCGCGGCAAACGACCGTACGAAGTCAGGTTGAAAATTGTCGCCACAGTCGTCCGCAGCAATCGTGGTTCCGCAACTGCCGAATCCTCTTCTTGCAGTGTTTTCCGCAATGCAGCGAACCTTCGGCCCCGCGCAACTCTGATTGATGCCCACCACCGCGACAAATTCGCCAGGCCGCGTCGGCCCGACGTTCTCCACGAATGTTCGCGATCCGTCGCCGCTTTCAATTTCCGCGTGGGGCGGCGCCGAAATGAGTTGGCCGATCACCTCGGCGCAGGGCCCGATCGCATCGTTCAGGATTGTTCTAGTTCCATTTCCGGCGGCTCCATCGATGACGCCGCGCACGTACACACGCTCTCCAGGATTGACCGCACCGGGGTTCGCAAGCTCGTATGTGTCGCCGTCGGCCGTCAGCAAATGCACTTTGTTTTCAACGACACTGATGATCCCGCAATCTGCGAACGCGGCTTCGATCTGGAGGATGTTCAGGTTCCCGAGAAAACCCCCGGCGCAAATCGTGGCAGAGGATCCCAGTGTGCCGCGTACGCGCACATAATCGCCGGGGAAAAAGCTTTCCGATTGCACGGCGAATGATTCGCCGTTGTCCGCGTTCAGCCGGGTCGTTCCGAAAAGACACCCTTCGAGTCGACCATACACGTCGACTTCGCCGGCTGATACCGAAGAATAAATGACACCGAGAGACAGAATCGCGGGAAGGAGGGTAGCAATCATCCTTCGCGACGCATGCGTGACCGGGAAAACGGGCATGAGTCCACTCCAGAAAAAATCGGCTCGCACGAGACGTCTGACAGGAATGGACGAGGCACCGCCAAAAAAGATTCAGAAAATTACGCACCCACGGCTTTTGACCACGAATCTCGCAGCGTCACGGTGCGATTGAACACGGGCGATTCGGACGTAGAGTCCTTGTCTTCACAGAAGTATCCAAGCCGCTCAAATTGCACGCGGGGGATTGTGTCGCTCCATGTGCCGGCGTTTGCTGCGTCGCGCCACTTCGGCTCGATCCAGCAATTGTCCAGCGCCTCCAGCGAATCCGGATTGAGATTCGCGCGGTAGTCCAGACCGGCCGCCTCCTGCTCCGGAGTCAGCGCGTCGGCGTCGGGCTTGGTGAACAAATAGTCGTACAGCCGCACCGTGCAGGCGCGTCCTTCCGATGCACTCACCCAATGAATCGTGCCTTTCACCTTGCGGCCGTCCGGCGCATCGCCGCCGCGCGTTGCGGGATCATAGGTGCAGCGAATTTCCGTCACTTCACCTGTCGCCGGGTCCTTCTCGAACCCCGTGCAGGTAACGAAATAGCCATAGCGCAGCCGGACTTCGCGCCCCGGCCCGAGACGGAAAAACTTCTTCGGCGGATCTTCCATGAAGTCGTCGCGCTCGATGTACAGCTCGCGGGTGAACGGTACTTGCCGCGCCCCAGCCGCAGGATCGTCAGGCAGATTCACAGCCTCCAGCCAGTCGACACGATTCTCATCGCCGCCGTCTCCCCAGTTCTCGATCACCAGCTTGATCGGGCGCAACACCGCCATCACGCGCGGCGCGCGCTTGTTCAGATCATCGCGCAGGCAATGTTCGAGCAATTGAATTTCGTTCACGCCGTCATATTTCGCGATGCCCACCTGCGTACAGAAATCGCGCAGCGCCTCGGCGGTATAGCCGCGCCGTCGCAGCCCGCTGATCGTGGGCATGCGCGGATCGTCCCAACCGGAAACGTGCCTTTCTTCGACCAGTTCCCGCAGTTTTCGCTTCGATGTCATCATGTAGGTGACGGACAGCCGCGCGAATTCGATCTGGCGCGGATGATAAACGTCGAGCTGCTGGAGAAACCAATCGTAAAGCGGACGATGATTTTCAAATTCGAGCGTACACAATGAGTGCGTGATGCCCTCGATGCTGTCTTCCAGGCCGTGTGCCCAGTCGTACATCGGATACACGCACCAGTCGCCCTTCGCGCGATGATGATGGGCGTGCAGAATTCGATACATGACCGGATCGCGCAGGTTCAGATTCGGGCTGCTCATGTCGATCTTCGCCCGCAACACCTTTTGGCCATTTGCAAATTCGCCTTGCCGCATCCGCGCGAACAGATCAAGGTTCTCTTCGACGCTGCGATCGCGGTACGGGCTCTCCTTACCCGGCGTTTTCAGGGTGCCGCGCGATTCGCGAATCTGCTCCGCGTTTTGATCGTCGACGTACGCCAGACCTTTCTGAATCAGCGTGACTGCGTGCTGATACATCGTTTCGAAATAGTCTGACGAAAACAGCACTCCCGCCATCGGGTCGTCGTCGCGAATTCCTTCCCACCGCGCGCCGAGCCAGCGGACGTCCTCCACAATCGAGTCAACGAACTCCTGCTCTTCTTTCACCGGATTGGTGTCGTCGAAGCGCAGGTTGAACTTCCCCTGATACTGCTGGGCCAGCCCGTAATTCAGGTTGATGCTTTTCGCGTGCCCAATATGCAGATAACCGTTCGGCTCCGGCGGAAAACGCGTGTGGACGTGGCGTTTGACACGTCCCGAGCGAATGTCTTCCTCGATCGCCTGCTGAATGAAATTCAGCGGTTTGCTCGCCGTCTCTTCCGCCATGTTTCCGTTTCCCTTGCGCCTGCCGTAAGGTCCGCCCGCCGGACCGAATTTCTTTCGCGAACTCAAGCTCTATTCTACGTTACTTGAAC
>JBFWWY010000452.1:0-3537 GCA_050245935.1 Phycisphaerae bacterium
CCGGACGAAACTGGTGATGTCGATCTGGTTGCGCTGGACGATTCACTCACACGACTTGGCGCACTGGACAGCCGGCACGCACGTGTTGTGGAATTGCGTTATCTGACCGGACTGAACATTCAGGAGGTCGCGGACGTCCTCGGTGTTTCGCGACGAACGGTGGAAATGGACTGGCGCCTCGCGCGCGCCTGGTTGCAACGCGATCTCGGTTTCGAGCTGCCCGAATGACCCCCGAGAAATTTCAGCGCGTGCGCGACCTATTTCATGCCTGTTGTGCGATCGCCGCGAATGAGCGCGCCGCCTGGTTGGAACGGGAATGCGGCAGCGACGTCGAACTGCGCGAGGAAATCAGCGCATTGCTTGAGTCGGACGCGCGGCGCTTGGCGGCAAACGCGGATCGGGGAGGCCTGGCGGCGCGTCTCGCCGACGAACATTTTACGGAGTCGGCGGATTCTTATGTCGCTGTCGGCCCGTATTCCGTCATTCGAAGAATCGGCATGGGCGGCATGGGGCTGGTCTATGAAGCGCGGCAGGAAGCGCCACGCCGATCCGTCGCACTAAAAATCATTCGACCGGGAATGTTTTCGCCGCAATTGGCACGCCGATTCGAGTTTGAGGTGGATGCGCTGGCGCAGCTCAATCATCCGGGGATCGCGCAAATTTTCGACGCGGGGATCGGAACCGCAAAACTGCAAAATGGCGTAGAAATCAAGCAGCCTTTTCTGGCCATGGAGTTTGTCGCGGGTCGAAGGCTTGACGAGTACGTAAAGAATCATCCCGTCGATGAGCGCGCCGCCCTGACGCTGCTCGTGTCGCTTTGTGACGCCGTGCAGCATGCGCATCAGAAAGGGGTGATCCACCGCGATCTCAAGCCGGCGAACATTCTTGTCGGCGAACACGGGCAAACGAAAATCATCGATTTCGGAGTCGCGCGTGCGACGGGGCAGCTCGTCGGGCAAGAGTCGATGCTGACCGAGAGCGGACAATTCGTCGGCACGCCGGCGTATATGAGCCCGGAGCAACTGAGCGGCAATCAGCGCGACATCGATACACGCAGCGACGTCTATGCGCTCGGCGTGATCGCGTTTGAACTTCTCACGGGTGCCCCGCCTTATGAACTTACAAACTCTTCGCTGCTGGATGCGGTGAGAATCATTGCGGACACGCCTCCGCGCCGTCCGCGAAGAGTCAATCCGAAACTGTCGAAAGACCTCGAATTGATTTTGATGAAGGCGCTCGAGAAGGACCGAGAGCAGCGTTATTCGTCCGCAGCGGGGCTCCGCGCGGACCTGATCCATTACCTGGCAGGCGAGGCCATTTCCGCGCGTCCGCCAAGCCTGCTGTATCAGGTGCGCGTGCTGTCGCGGCGGCATCGCGTTGCGTTTCTTGCCGGTGCCGCGATGCTGGCGGTGCTGACGATCAGCCTGATTGTTTCCACGTCTTTTTACCTTTCCGCGCGTGACGCCCGGAATCAGGAAGAAGGACAGCGCAAGATTGCGCAGCGGGAGGCGCGTATCGCGCAAGCAGTGAACGAATTTCTCAATCAGGATCTGCTTGCATCCGTCAGTCCGGACAATACACCCAACCCGGACATTCGCATGCGCGAGGTATTGGATCGAGCCGCCGTCAAAATTGAGAATCGCTTCCCGGATGAGCCTCTGGTGGAGGCGGCGGTTCGCGAAACGTTGGGACAGACTCTGATTCAATTGGGGGATCATGCCGCCGCACTTCCTCAGTTGGAAAAATGTGTCGCACTGCGAAAGGCGGCGCTGCAACCAGGCGATCCGACTCTGTTGCAATCCATGTTGAGTCTCGCAGAAGTTCATTACGGTCTCGGCGAGCTGATTCCCGCGGAATCCATCATGACATCCGTCTTCGCGGAAGCACGCAAATCGCTGGGACCTGAACACATGTTGACGCGTTCCGCGATGAACGGCACTGCCTTATTTCGGATGATGTCCGGCCGCAAAGACGGTGTTGAGGAACTGTTTCAGGAATCGCTAGCGGCGCAGCGCAAAGTCGATCCCGACGACGCGGAAGTCGTAGCCATGTCGATGAATCTCGCCATCTACTATTTGCGGGAGGGTCGCCCGGACGACGCCGAACCGCTGTTGCTTGACGCACGACGCATCGCCGCGGCGAAGTTGTCTGCCGCACATCCCTATGCGTTGCTCGCCGCATCGAACCTGGCGGCTCTCTACAACGATCGCCGGGAATACGACAAATCGATCCCGTTGCTGCGAGAAACCTTGGCGACACAGCAAACTGCGCTGGGCCCGGAACATCCGCAATCGCTGATCACGGCGAATAACCTCGGCTTTGCGCTCATGGTGACGCGCGATTACGAGAGCGCTGCGCCGATTCTGGAGAACTGCACCGAGGTTCGAATTCGCAAATTGAGTGAGGATCATCCGCACACGCTGGTTTCGATGCTATCACTGGGAAAACTGCGAATGCATCAGCAGCGCTACGAGGAAGCGGAAGCATTGCTCCGGTGCTGTTACGAACTTCAGGTCGCGCGCACGGGCGCGAACGACGTCACCGTAGGCTCGGCACTGTTCGCACTCGGAGATCTCTTCGATGCACAGTTCCGGTTCGAAGAGGCCGAACCGTGGCATCGTGCATATCGTGAAAACATGGCGGCGCGGGTTCCCATCGACGATCCCCGCTTCCTGATTGCCGTACAACGACATGAGGACTGCATCGCAGAATGCGCGGACAATTCTTCCGCGAAGTGACCATGCATTGCCGTGGTATTCTTCGCTTATCGAATCCCCGGCCGTGGCACAACGTGGTTGAGTATTTTTACTTTATTGGGCGGCAACGCTTGTTCCGGTCGCGTTCGCTCGCGAACTTGCCTTACCGATTCATATGAATCATGAACTACGAAGTGGTGGGGCGCTCCCGATTAGAGGCAACCCGATAGAATCAAGCCGGGAGTTCATACTTGTGGAATTTTGACTGATTGTTTGCAAAGGACCATCCATGCTCCGCGACCAATATCCGCTGTTTCTGGCCGGGCAGGCGCAGCAGCCCAACGCCGATCTCGAAGTTCACAACAAATATACCGGGAAATTGGCGACGAAGGTTGCAAAAGCGGATCGGCGGATGATTGAACGCGGGATTGCCGCGGCCACGGAGTCTTTTACAGAAACGCGCAAGCTGCCTGCGTACCGACGCCAGGAAATCTGCAATCACGTCGTCGAGCGCGTTCAGGAGCGTGAAGATGAACTGGCGCAGGCGCTTTGCATCGAGGCCGGCAAGCCCATCAACGATGCGCGGGGTGAAATCACGCGGCTGGTCGATACGTTTCGCATTGCCGCGGAAGAGGCTGTTCGAATCCGCGGCGAATACGACCCTCTCGACATCAGTGCCCGCGCGGAAGGCTACGAATCGATCATTCGACGCTTCCCGATCGGTGTGTGCAGCTTCATCACGCCTTTTAATTTTCCAATGAACCTCGTGGCCCATATAGTCGCGCCGGCGATTGCTGTCGGCTCCCCGGTTGTACTCAAGCCGGCTTCCGCGACACCGGTC
>JBFWWY010000453.1:0-3530 GCA_050245935.1 Phycisphaerae bacterium
TTCGCCGCCGCGCTCCTCGGCAGTTTCGTCTGCGTGCTCATCCTTGCAGCGGACGTTCCGGAACCTGCGACGAATACGGAAACAAAAGAGCAACGAGATCCTGCAAGCGGCATTCTCGGCAGCAAGCACGATTTTACCGATGACGGTAAGAATACGCGCGACCTGTGCTTGCCCTGTCATACGCCGCATATCACCTCGCGTGAAGCGCCGCTCCTGACCACCGCCGCCACAAAACGTACCGCCGGCCCGGCCCGAGGTTCCGATGCAATTGTCTACGACGACAGTTCCCGGCTCTGTCTGAGTTGCCATGATGGTGTGATTGCCAAAGACGTATATGCGTCGCCGCACGCCGCTTCGTGGCGCGAACTGGATAGCGGCAGCGTTCGTGGCGGTCGATCGCGGATCACCAGTCATCCGGTCGGGATCCGCTATCCGGTGGACCAGCGATCGTACTACCCTGCGAGCGCGCTCCGCGTGGACGAAAAAGACACTGTTCCGCTCGTCGACGGGCGGATCCAATGCATCACGTGCCACGATCCGCACAATACTGAGCGGCACCCCGGAATGCTCGTCAAGTCCAATCAGCGGAGCAAGCTGTGTCTCGCGTGTCATCGCCTGTAACCCAGCCAGCGTGGCAGCGACTTCGTATGCTCGGACTCGCTGTCGCATTCGCTTCCAGCGCAATAGGCGCGATCAGTTGCTATCCTCGTGCGCATTCAGATAGCGGCGTCGCGATCGGGACCGAAGACGCCGCGTTTGTTTCCTTGGGAAATCTGCAATTCGGCAAAGCGCCGACCAAAGGCGAAACGCAGCTTTCCGAGTTTCTTTTCGGCGTTCCCCCGGAGCCGCCGCTGCGATTGATCAAGCCGATTGCGGTTACCGTGGATGCGCAAGGGGCCTGGATCGCCGATGTGGGTTTCGCGGGCGTGTTTCGTCACGACTTCAGCACGAGCACGATTCGCGGCATGGCGGGTGCCGTTACGCTTCAATCGCCGAGTTCCGTGATTTGTGACGCCGCCGAAACGTTGTATCTGGCGGACACCGGTACCGGTCGTGTGTCGGCGGTCAGCGCGTCCGGACAAGTTCTCTGGACCTTTGGCGGAGCGCGTCCGGAATTCGCTCCCGCGAGTCTCGCGCTGGTCGGTGACGAACTTTTCGTTTCGAGCGCGAAGGAGCGTGCGATTGTGGTGCTGGATCGCACAACCGGCGCGTATCGACGAACGATCGGAATTGCCGCGACTGCGAAGCTGCGCATGCCGCTCGGCATCGCAGTGCAAAACAGCGAGCTGTTTGTCGTCGATGCGTTCGCGCGCTGTATTCAGATATTCAACGTCGACGGCGCGTGGCGGCGCACGCTTCTGGGTACCCGCACTCCCAATGGCCCAACGCTGGCGCGACCCAAAGATATCGCCGTCGGTCCCGATGGAACAATCTTCATCAGCGACGCCACCGAGGGCGTGATCTATGCGATCGATCCACAAGGGCGCAAGCTGGCAGCGCTCGGCGAAGCAAACGAGCACAACGACGGCTTGGCGTTGCCCGCCGGCATTGCAATCGCACGAGCGGATGTTCGGGGCGAGCGATCCCTACGATTCGGCCGCACACCGCAGTATTACGTCCTTGTTTGCGAGCAACTCGAAAACCCAGGCGTTCGCGTCTTTGCCTGGTTTGGAGAATCGCTTTCCGCCCCGCGTCCCGTGCCGATCAGCACGCAGCGTGCAAATTCCGGTGTGGTGCCGACCGTCGCGAATCCACATTGGAACCCAACAGGCTGCCGGCAGTGTCACGATTTGGGAACGCCGACCTCCATCCCGATCCAACAGACGGACGCACTCTGTTTGCGTTGCCATGACGGAAAACAGGCCTCAGCCGAACCCCACCCGATCGGATGGCCCGCGGAGAGCGACTTCACGCATCCGGCGCCCGGCTGGCCCTTACACGACGGTCGCATTGCATGCCTCACCTGTCACGACGTGATCCGTCATTGCGACGTTTCCGCGCCACGACCTAACGAAAATTCAGGTATGGTGCGAATGTATGATCCGCAGCATCCGCTCGACTTCTGCACGAGGTGCCATGTTGCCGACAATTTGCGATTCAACCCGCATCGCAGCGACAAATCGGCGCGGCTGACGGGGGCCGATTCCTGTGCAATTTGTCATGTCGATACGCCGACTTTGCCCTATCGATCAAACGACAATGCCCATTTGCATCAGCAAACAACGGCCCTGTGCTTGAACTGCCACAAACCGCATGCCGATCCCGCACCCAACGGGCATCTTGATCAAATGCAGTACGTCACAGCGCCGGTTGATCTTTCTGCAAAACTGCCGCTGGACGCGGGCAAAATTACCTGCGCGACGTGTCATAATCCACATCCCCCGCAGGCGGAAGACATTCCGTGGTTAGGGATTCGTGCCGCACGGCCGGAAGACGCAACCATCGATTTGCGCATGAATTACGAGAATCTATGCACAGCATGCCATCCAAAATGAAACGACTGTTGTTCACCGGCAAGCTCGGCCTGGCATTCGCAATTGCCGGATGCCTGCCCAATCCGCCTGCGACGAATAATCCTCCGGGATTTGAAAATGCTTCTGATCCCACAAACGGCGGCGCAACTTTCGTGGGAAGCGCTGCGTGCACTGCTTGTCATTCTGATGTGGCTGCTTTGCATCGCGGGCATCCCCATGCAAACACACTGCAGGTCCTCGACGGTCGTGCGCCGCGTTTGCCGGAGGAATTGATGATCGAGCTTCCCGCCGATGCGCCGCCGAATCGCGAATGGACCGACGTCGCCTACTGGGTCGGGGGCATCGCGACGGCGGCGCGTCTGATCAATGGAGAGGGATTCACGATCGTCGACGAGATGGCTGCGGAAGAGATCATCTGGTCCCCCGGCGACTTGGGGAACGGCGTACCGGCCGGCTACCGTTGGCATGCTGCGGAGGGTGCGATCGAATTCGACTTCGATTGCTTTCGCTGCCACACGACCGGCGCCATGAATGAATCCGCGTTTCAGGACAGCCGGACGGGCGCAGCGGGCACTTGGACGGAACCCGGCGTGCAGTGCGAAGCATGTCACGGCCCTGGCAGCCGTCACTTTACCGTTGCGCTCGGCGAGCCGGTGGTCGACACGTCCTCGGTTTTTGTTGATTCCGACGGTTCGCAATCCTGCCGGGCGTGTCATCAGGCCGGCACACAACTTGCGGGGCGCGACGGCTTTATTGCACCCTATCAGCAGTGGACCGAACTGCGCGCCAGCGGCGGGCACGCCGACTTTGCCTGCACGGTTTGTCATGACCCGCATCTCGGTTTGCGCGCGGATCGTGCGTCCGCTATTCGGAACGAGTGCCGGGTTTGCCACGCGGACACATCCATGGCCGGCCACGGAGGCGCAATGTTCGTGCGCGGAAACATCAGCGAGTCGCTTTCGTGCGAGAGTTGCCACATGCCCTATGCGACCAAAAATGTGTTGATGGCCGCCGCCGACGCGGCCGGCAGTGCGGGACGTATCGGGGACGTGCGAT
>JBFWWY010000454.1:0-3524 GCA_050245935.1 Phycisphaerae bacterium
GATTTTCGCCGGTGGGTGCGCGGTAATAGATCAATGCGTGCGGGTTGGCGATGGCAGTCTGCTCGATGTATTCGTCGACGGATTGACGCCCCTTCGCGTAACTGCCGACGAGTTCAATCGTCACCTCCGTGCCCTGCCCCCACTCGACTTCGACCTCTTCGTCTTTGATCACGTCGGGTCGGTTCTTGCGCGTGTCGATCTGAATTTCAAAGTGATGGGCGCGTTTCCGCGGATTCGTGCGCGAGGTCACAACCAGACTCTTGCCCGTCGTCAGCAGGCCGTACATGCCCGCCGCCGAAATGCCGATTCCCTGTTGCCCGCGCGACATTTTGAGCCGATGAAATTTCGACCCGTACAGCAATTTTCCAAACACATTGGGAATCTGGGCTTTGACGATTCCCGGTCCGTTGTCGCGAATCGAAACGCGAAAGCGATCTTCCGCAAGTTGATCAATCGTGACGTGAATCTCCGGCAGGATCCCCGCTTCCTCACAGGCATCCAGACTGTTGTCCACCGCTTCCTTGATCGTCGTCAGCAGCGCTTTGCGTTTGTTGTCAAAGCCCAGCAGGTGTCGATTCTTGGCAAAGAACTCCGACACCGAAATGTCCCGCTGCTTACCGGCCATCGTTTCAGCAGTGACCGCTTGTTTGCCGCGCGATCGGGTCGGCGCTTTTGTCGTCTTCTCGGGAGTCATCACGTCCGGCAAAACTTCCTCCGAATCCATTGCTTTCAAGTCATCCACATCTGCGTGCGGGGCTTCCTGGCGTGCAAAATCATCCAGCGATGCGGATGCTTCGTGCGACTCGTCGTACGTCACTGCCGCAAGCGATCGAACTGGAATGCGACGGGCCGGAATCGTATCAAACAGTCCCGGTCCATCGGCTGGTTTGGTTTTAGCGGGCATCCCTGCTCTTCCCTCGGCGGCGCGATTCCGCACCGTGCACAACGCAGCGTGACCGGCACGGATCGCACGAAGAACTCCATCTCATTCCGGAATCTATGGTAACGGCCACCCGGAGTCTGTACAGTGAGACGCTCCACGGGAAGGACGTGCATGGAACTGGCGGCGAAAGAAAAGAAACGTCTGATGGCAGAGTCCCACGCCCTCAAGGCGCAGATCTCGATCGGTGCGGACGTCCCACAGGAAAGCGACGTGGCGCATATCAGGACGGCGTTCACCCACAGTGAGCTACTGAAGGTGCGAATCCGGTCGAAACGTCGTGAAGATCGTGATCGCGCCGCGGTCATTCTGACCGAGCAAGTCCCGTGTCAGCTTGTCGCTGGAATCGGCCACGTTGTCATTCTGTATCGTCCTCTCGAAACGCCGGCCGTGGAATAGCGGGCCGGCGTGAATCCCAACCTGGGTGTTTCGGGCCGATGAGATCGGCAGCACCCAAGCAATCGGATCGCTTTCGCGGCAGACCGTCGATTCCGGTCTTTGCAGAACTACCCGGAAATTCCAGCCGCGAGCGGCAGAATTTCTTACCCGTTCGGCAGTTTTTCATTGATTCTGAAATTTCAGTCGCCGCTGGACGCGATGCGAGATTGCCGCAAAACTCTTCCTTGCGTGTCGCATTGTGTGGAGATCAGACGTAACGGTCGCTGACCAGACGCCGGCAATTCCCTGGACCGATGTGCGAAATCATGATTCTGGAAAACGATACTCTAAACCTGCAAGCTACGTACGCACCGATTGCCGCGGAACTTGAGCGCGTGCGCAGCGCATTTCGCAACGAGCTAAACAGCGACCAGCCGTTCATCGAGACCCTCGCGGACCATGTCGCGCAATATCATGGAAAAATGCTCAGACCCGCATTGGTACTGCTCGTTGGACAGAGCTGCGGCACCCTCAAACCATCACACATCACGCTTGGCGCGGTCGTGGAGATGGTGCATATCGCGACGCTGGTGCACGACGATATTCTCGACGAAGCCGACGTTCGCCGCCGTGTGCCGACCATCAATACGCTTGTGGGCAATGAGCGTGCCGTGCTGCTCGGCGACTATCTGATCAGCCATTCCTATCACCTGTGCAGTTCGCTCGCCTCGCAATATGCTTCGCGCCGTGTCGCCGCGACGACCAATCGCGTGTGCGAAGGTGAAATGATGCAAGTCGCGCATCGCAATGACTGGGCGCTGAGCGAAGCGACCTATCTCGATATTGTTGAGCGAAAAACTGCGTCGCTGATCGGCACGTGTTGCGGGTTGGGGGCATGGGCCTCCGACGCGGAGACGGAACTCGTCGCACAGTTTGAACGATTCGGAAACTCCCTCGGAATCGCGTTTCAGATCGTCGACGACATTCTGGACCTGATCGGCGACGAAGCGGTGGTGGGAAAATCCGTAGGTCGCGACGCCGACAAGGGCAAACTCACGCTCCCGATGATCCACTTTCTTCGGACGGCCAGCGCGCCTGCGTGCCATGAATTTCAGCGCATACTGGAAAAAATGCGAACAGCGGGCCCGGATTTCCACATCAATGGCCATGAGAAAACGGGTCATGACGATAAGGGTGACATATCCCCCGCGACTCGAACCCGCACATGCGGACAGCACGGCACGCTACAGTCTGACTTGCTGGGTTTGTTGCAGCAGACCAAAAGCCTGGATTATGCCCGCAACGTCGCCGCGCGATATGTCGAGACGGCGCGTGATGCCGTCACGGTGCTGCCGGAATCCCCAGCGCGACATTCGCTGCTGACCATGACCGATTTTGTTCTCGCGAGACGGCACTAGAACTGAAAAAGACGCCTCCGCGGAACGGAAACGCCTTTGCGAAACAACTGGGGATACAGGATTTGAACCTATACTAACTGATTCAGAGTCAGTCGTGCTACCGTTACACTAATCCCCAAAAATGCGACACGTCATTAGGATACGCCGAACCGCGAAACAGTCAACGAATCGGGTTTGAATTCACATTGCGGCTGGCCTTCGTTTCCCGATTTCGGCATCCTCTGCAGCGAGAATCCGACGTTTGCAGACCAGCGTGCCTCCAACGTAGATCACTCGGAACGAAGCGATGGATCGTGTTCCCGCTTGTCGTAGCTCGAATCGAATGAGGGCCTCGGCGCTTCGACCGGCTTGGGCGCGGGGTTGTCCCACGAACGATCTGCTGCCCCGGCAACTTCGCCATCGACGAACCTGCGCGGTGCCAGCCAGCAGATCAGCAGACCCAGTGCCGTGAGAACGCCGGCACCAATGACCCATGCCATCGGCGGAAGGTAATCCTCGCCCACGACGTAGCCGAATGATTCCAGCACTGGCTTCAGTCCGTCCTCACGCGAACTGGCGATGTGGAGGCCGTTGTGCATCAGATGCGCGAGCATCGCGGGCCAGAGCGAGCGGAAGCGAATCACAAGCAAGCCCAGCAACAATCCGAGAATCACTGTAATCGCAAGCCTGTAAATCGTTCCGTGGTAGATCCCGAACGCGGCCGCGACGACGATGACCGCGGCAACCGGGCCCAATGCGCGGCGTATCCCCGACAACGCGAACCCGCGTAAAAAAAACTCCTCACAGAT
>JBFWWY010000455.1:0-3516 GCA_050245935.1 Phycisphaerae bacterium
ATTCGCGCCTTCGATCGTCGACTGCCCAAATGGACTCAAGTCCGCTTCACTGGACGTGGCGGATATAGTCCGATCAATGGGCGTTCTGGCATGGGAAACGATAATGTAAGCGATAACTGGCATCCCGGTGGCTATCCACAGGAGCTAAATTCTGCATGGCGAACTCAAAATCGTGCTTGGCTAAATCTACCTTCTGATCCCAATGGCCGCTTCTAGGATGAGCGAATGAAAAACGCTTTGTTGACGGTAGTGGCGCTTCTGGGCTTTGGAGGAGCGGGCTACTTGATCTATCGGGGAACTACTAGCACATCGAGTGCGCCTGATCACTTTGAAGCGGCAGGCGCTTGCTTGGATTGCAAGCAAGAGGTCCATGTAAAACATGGTGCGATGGAAGTGGAGCCGTTCCTCTGTAGTGCGTGCGGCAAGAAGGCCGTCTTCAAATGGATGTACTGCTTCCAATGCAACCGACGGTTCGTTCCAATGCCTGCCAAATCGCCGATTGACGGTACGCCGTGTCTGCCGGCGCATCCTGAGTGCAGCGGATGCCATTGCGCTGATGTGACGTATTTCATCGAAGGGTTCGAGAACCAAATTCCCGCCGGCGATGTGCCGTTGCCGCCCCTGCAACCAAAGTAGTCTCCGGCATCGCACTTCCTAACCATCAGGACCAAACCGCTTCATGGCTGAAATCTCCATCGAGGGCGTCAGCAAGATTTATCCCGGCGGCGTGAAAGCCGTGGATAATGTTTCGCTGCGCATTCGCGACAAGGAATTTCTCGTGCTCGTCGGGCCGAGCGGGTGCGGCAAGAGCACGACGCTGCGGATGATCGCCGGGCTGGAGGACATCAGCGACGGCGTGATCCGCATCGGCGAACGCGCGGTCAACAACGTCGCGCCCAAGGATCGCGACATCGCGATGGTATTTCAGAACTACGCGCTGTACCCGCACATGACCGTGTTCAAGAACATGGCGTTCGGGCTGATGCTGCGGCGCAAGCAGGGTTTCTGGGACTGGCCGTGGTGGGCGGTTTTCGCACCGGCGCGGTTTTCGGCGGCGCGGAACGAGCGCGCGGCAATTCACGCGCGGGTGAAGGAAGCCGCCGCGATTCTCGACATCACGCATCTGCTCGAGCGACGGCCCAAGCAGCTTTCCGGCGGACAGCGCCAGCGCGTCGCGGTGGGCCGCGCGATCGTGCGCAATCCGAAGGCATATCTGTTTGACGAGCCGCTCTCGAATCTCGATGCGAAGCTCCGCGTGCAGATGCGGAGCGAATTGAAGAGGCTGCATCGACAGGTGCAAACGACCACGGTGTACGTCACGCACGATCAGGAAGAAGCGATGACGCTCGGCGATCGCGTCGTGGTGATGAAGGATGGCGTCATTCAGCAGTTTGCGTCGCCTTTTGAGGTGTATGAGAAGCCCACGAACCGCTTCGTCGCGGGTTTTGTGGGGACACCGCCCATGAATTTTCTGGAGGGGTCGCTGGAGGCGGCGGGAAACGGCACGGCGTTCGTCGAACGCGGCGGCGGTGCGCGGATCGCGCTCGACGCGGGGGTTGCGAAGCGGCTGGCGGCGCACGTCGGCAAGCCGATCACGATGGGGATTCGCCCCGAAGCGATGACGCCGGCACCGACGGACGATGCGCCGATGATGATCGTGATCGACGTGGCGGTCGTCGAGCCGCTCGGCGATCGGATGGACGTCTCCGGAACGACGGCGGTGGGCACGCCGATTGTGAGTCGCGTCGATGCGAAAGCGGATATCCGCGAGAATCAGCAGGCGCGTTTCAAGATCGACCCGACGCGGGTGCATTTCTTTGCGCCGGGAGATGATGGGCGGAATCTGCTACTCGAATCGGCGTGATGCGGCGATTTTTGTAGGTGCTTCCCGTAGGGTGGGTAGAGCGCAACGAAACCCACCATTCATGTCATATGATCCCGAATGGAGCGCGGCATGCCGGAATACCGTCGCTGGCGCGACGCGGGACACACGTTCTTTTTTACGCTCGTCACCCATCAACGGCGCGCGATTTTCTCGGAAGATAAAGCAATTAAACTTCTGCGCGATGCCTTCAGACACGTGCGGGATCGTCATCCGTTTTCAATCGACGCGATCGTGATTCTGCCGGATCACTTGCATGCAATCTGGACATTGCCGGAACATGATGACAATTACTCGATGCGTTGGCGGCTAATGAAGCGGCACTTTACGGACACGTATTTGCGCACCGGCGGCGCGGAGTGCGCGCGGTCCTCATCGCGGGTGCAGAAATCCGAACGCGGCATTTGGCAGCGGCGCTTCTGGGAACATCAAATCCGCGATCAAGTCGATTTCGAACGGCACGCTGAATACATTCATTACAATCCAGTGAAGCACGGATTCGTTTCGTGCCCGCACCAGTGGCGATATTCGAGTTTCACGAAGTGGGCGGATCGCGGGGATTATCCGCACGATTTGGGATGTTGTTGTCCGCGAGGAAAAGGTGGGGTTCTTACGCGCGAGAAGTTTAATGTGCCGGATGTTGCAGCCGGCGAATAAGCCAATGGTGGGTTTCGCTTCGCTCTACCCACCCTACAGGGAGGGCGACGGCTTCGGTAAAATGATGCGATGACTTTGGCGCGGGCGATATTGCATGTGGATATGGACGCGTTTTATGCGTCGATCGAGC
The DNA here is from genome assembly GCA_050245935.1 of Phycisphaerae bacterium. Lineage (GTDB taxonomy): Bacteria > Planctomycetota > Phycisphaerae > UBA1845 > Fen-1342 > JALHOX01. The sequence continues at coordinate 2,670 of JBFWWY010000455.1, forward strand.
AGCGGGATAACCCAGCGCTGCGCGGGAAGCCGGTATTGGTCGCGGGTCCTTCGCATGTGCGCGGAGTCGTGTCGGCGGCGAGCTACGAGGCGCGCGCGTTCGGGTGTCATTCGGCGCAGCCGACCTCGATCGCGCTGCGGCGGTGTCCGCAGGCGGTGGTGGTGCCGGTGCGGATGGCGGAGTATGTGCGGGTTTCGCGGCAAATCGCGGAGATTTTTCGCAAATTCACGCCGGTGGTCGAGCCGCTTTCGATCGATGAGGCATTCCTGGACGTGACAGGTTCGCGGCGGTTGTTCGGCGCAGCGCGCGAGATCGCGCGACAGATCAAAGACGAAATTTTCACGGTGACGGGGCTGCATGCGTCGGTCGGCGTTGCGCCGAATAAGTTCGTCGCGAAACTCGCGAGCGATCACGAAAAGCCGGACGGGTTGGTGGAGGTTTCGGCGGACGGCGTGCAGGCGTTTCTCGATCCGCTGCCGATCGGGCGGTTGTGGGGTGCGGGCCGCGCGACGTTGCCGAAGTTCGAGACGCTGCGGATTCGCACGTTCGGCGATGCGCGGCGGCTGACCGAAGACGAGTTCGTGCAGCATTTCGGCAAGACAACGGGTCCGCATTTCTGGCGGCTGGTGCGCGGGATTGATGATCGCGCCGTGCATACAGATCGCGATGCGAAAAGCATCAGCCACGAGCAGACGTTCGGCGAGGACGTCGCTGACGTGGAGGCGCTGCGCGGGATTCTGCTGGATCAGGTCGATCAGGTGGCGCGGCGGTTACGGGCGCACGGGCGCGCTGCGCGGACGGTAAACCTGAAGATTCGGCGCGGGGATTTCCATACGATTTCGCGGTC
>JBFWWY010000456.1:0-3508 GCA_050245935.1 Phycisphaerae bacterium
ATATCCGTCACGGAAATCCGGGCGTCACAATTCATGTCCCCTACAATGAGCGGCGTCATCAGAAAGCCCCGGGTCTGGCCGTTATGCGTGCCGACACCTGCGATCTGGCCGCGCGTGTTGATGGCGTTCGCCCCGTGGAGAACCCAGCCCGAGGCAGGCTCGATCCGTGCGTTGAGATCCGCAATGACGCCGTCTTCCCAGATCACCGCGTGTACGGGACTGGTACCGGAAACAGAAGATTCCCCCACAATGATGCCGTCATCGTTGATTCCGTACGCCGCACTTCGCAGGCCGCCGAGGGTGCCGAGATCCGTCATCGAGCCGTTGTCGTAAACAAAGGCGTGCTGCCAGGTCGCGTCGTAGTGGCTGCGACCGACAATCGTACCGCCTTCGTTGATTGCGAAGGCTTCACTTTCCTGCCCGCCGAGCGTTCCCAAGTCGTGCATCTGGATTCCATCATGCCGGAAGGCATGACGTTTTGTCGCATTGATCGCCGCGTAACCGACGATTTCACCGGCTTCGTTGATGTCGTATGCCTCGCTGAACGATCCGCCGAGCGTGCCGAGACTGGTCACGCTGCCCTGATACCACATTGTTGCGACAGCGTTGCCGTTGTTCATCCGACCCGCACCGACAATTCGGCTCTGGTCATTGATAGCATTCGCGATCCCACCCGTTATCTGAAGGGGCGGAAGTTTGATCAGGACGCCGTTGTTCCAGTGGAAAGGGACGGTTCCATCGTCGCTGACCCCCACGACCTCGTTCTGGTTGTTGATGCCAAGTCCGCCGCTGTAACGGTATCCCGACCCGGTAATGTTGACGATCTGGTCATTGATCCATGCGACAGCATGCGTGTAGCCACCTTCGCCTTGTTGCGGTGATTCGCCGACGATGTTTCCGGCGTCGTTGATATCCGTCGCACGGGAAAAGTCGCCGCCTGGCAGTGTGCCCAGATCCCGAATCAGGTAATCGCCGGCCGTGAGCGCGGTGCAACAATTGAGACAAAAAAGAAACAGCAGCGCAGGGGTATATGGAACGGTGCATTTTGTCGCCACCACGACCAACTCCATTTCACATTTTCACAGCGGGAGCTCAATCTGGAATGTATCCGTCGCCTGACAGATTACCGGGAACGCCCCGCGCGGCTCCAGTGCATTGTTGCCAAAATTCGGGTGGATTTCAGATCGAGAGTTGCGCTTTCGCCGATCGACCCATAACAACAGCGCAGATCAACCGTGAGATTGAAATCTCTTCCTGTTTGCTCGTTCCAATCTTGATGTCGTCCGAATAGGTTGCGATTGAACATGCATGCAGGAATGACGGCATGCGTCAACGAGGCCGCACGGATAACGTCTGAGGTTGGTGTCTGTTTCCCGAGGGTATACGGATGCCCGTTGCCCGACTGAATTGACCAGAACGAACAAGTCCGCATCATAAAAAACCGTGCGATCGCGATAACGATGCGCACGGTTCATTTGTCTGACCTGACGAAGGGCGACGACTCGCGTTACGCGAGATTCATCGTCATCAGGAACACCGCATTGGAATCGGTCTTGCTGATGCGATTGCGCAGCAGTTCGACTGCTTCCACCGGGTTCATGTCGCTGAGCACGCGACGAAGCAAGTAGACTTTCTCAAGCTCTTTCGGATCGAGCAACAACTCTTCCTTTCGCGTTCCGGAAGCGGCGATATTGATCGCGGGCCAGACGCGCTTGTCGACGAGACGGCGATCGAGCGCGAGTTCGCTGTTACCGGTGCCTTTGAATTCTTCGAAGATGACTTCGTCCATCTTCGAGCCGGTATCGACGAGCGCTGTGCCGATGATCGTCAGGCTGCCGCCTTCCTCGATGTTTCGTGCGGCACCAAAAAATCGCTTCGGCTTCTGCAAAGCGTTCGCATCGACACCACCGGTCAGAATCTTGCCGGAGTGCGGCACTTCTGTGTTGTAGGCGCGTGCGAGTCGCGTGATGGAATCGAGCAGGATCACGACATCGTGACCATATTCGACCATGCGGCGCGCCTTGTCGATCACCATTTCCGCGACCTGTACGTGGCGGCTGGCGGGTTCGTCGAACGTCGAACTGATGACCTCGGCCTGCGTCGCGCGCTGCATTTCGGTGACTTCTTCGGGACGCTCGTCGATCAGCAGAATAATCACGCGGGCATTTTCATGATTCTTGCTGATGGAATTCGCCATTTTCTGCAGCAGAACGGTCTTGCCCGTTCGCGGAGGGGCGACGATCAGCATGCGCTGGCCGAAGCCGATCGGCGTCACCATGTCGACGATCCGCATGTTGATTTCCTTGGGATCCGTCTCGAGCAGAATGCGCTTGTTCGGATGAAGCGGCGTCAGGTCTTCGAAATTGGTCTTCGAGGTTACCTGCTCCGGATTTTCGTAGTTGATCGCTTCAACGCGAAGCAGCGCAAAATAGCGCTCGCTTTCTTTGGGAGGTCTGATCTGGCCCGCGACAATGTGTCCGTTGCGCAAGCCGAAGCGCCGAATCTGTGAAGGGCTGACGTAGTTGTCATCCGGGCAGGGGAGGTAGTTGTATTCGGGGCTGCGAAGAAAGCCGAAGCCATCCGGCAGAACTTCGAGAACGCCTTCGCCGTAGAGGAGACCGTCTTTATTGATTCGATGCTTGAGAATCTTAAAGATCAGGTCCTGTTTCGGAAGGCCGACATATTCTTCGATCTCTTCGTCTTTCGCGACTTCATGCAGCTCCGCGACGCTCATTTTCTGCAGATCGGTGATATGCAGTTCGCCGCGTTTGACGCGTTCGTATTTTTCGTGGGTATTTCGATCGATCGGCGCATCTTCTCCGGAGGCTTGTGTTTTCGGCGCTTCGAGCGCTTCAACCTCCATGATTTCATCGTCGCCATTGTCCAGCGGCTTTGCGGCGGGCTTTCGTTTGGATGTGGTGGCGCTGTCCGACTTCTTAGTGGACTTTGCGCGGGTGGCCTTGGCCATGAAAAGGAACTCCCAAGCTTTCGTTTCGGAATGAAGTGATCGACCAACTATGTTTGTCAAATCGCAAGCGCACTCAAGGTCGATGCGTTGAAGCGTCTGCGAGGATTCTATTCAGGACTACTTGAACGGATTTCCGCAACGATTCGCGGGTTCCGGTGTTCTCAATGATGTAATGCGCCCGTGCTCGCTTTTGTTCCAGTGAGAGCTGCTGATTTTCTCGGCGGTAAAACTCTTCTTTCCCCCAGCCGCGGTTCCTCGTGACGCGCTCCAGTCGTTGCGCTTCCGAGGCATGAACGAAAATGATGGCGTCGCACAGGCGATCGAGCTTGCTTTCAATTAGCAATGGGGAATCGAGAACGATGGCCTTGACCGCCGGTTGGCTCTCAACGGATTGAATCATAGACACTCGCTGCGCCGCAATCAAGGGGTGGATCAAAGATTCGAGACGCTTCCGCTCCACTTCGTCAGAAAACACGATTCCGGCAATCGCCGAGCGGTCCGGCCCGCCTGACGCCGTCAACACGCCGGGGCCCCACCATT
>JBFWWY010000457.1:0-3506 GCA_050245935.1 Phycisphaerae bacterium
GCGTCAATGATGTGTCCCACCGGCTCCTTCAGCGCTTCGCGCACCTCTTCGCTCTTGATGACCGCTTTACGCGGCAGACCGGAGATCATGTCGCGACCTTTGACCTCCATGCTCATCTCCTGCTCGTCCGGTGAGGCCGAACCGATCTGAATCTTGATGTTTTCCGCGGATTGCGGACCGATCATGAGGTTATAGGTGCGCTTCAGATAATTGATACTTGCTTCATCGAGGTCGTCGCCGGCGACACGCAACGACGTGCAGACTGCGATGTCGCCCAGGCTCATCACCGCGACCTCTGTTGTGCCGCCGCCGATGTCCACGATCATGGATGCAGTGGGCTCAAAAATCGGCAGGTCCGCGCCGATGCCCGCGGCCTTCGGCTCTTCGACCAAAAAGACCCGCCGCGCCCCCGCCCGCTCTGCGGAATTCAACACCGCGCGCTTTTCAACCGCCGTGATTCCGGAAGGGATCGCGATGACCACCCGCGGCGATGCGAGCCCGCGATTGCCGTGCACCTTACGGATAAAGTAGCCAAGCATGGCTTCCGTAATATCAAAGTCAGCAATCACGCCGTCTTTGAGTGGTCGAATCGCCGTAATGGTTCCCGGCGTGCGCCCGAGCATCTCCTTGGCAACCAGTCCGACGGCGTTTCCACCGTCAAGAACCTGATTCGTCCCTTTCCGAACCGCGACCACGGAAGGCTCATTCAGGACGATGCCTTCGCCTTTCACGCAAACCAGCGTGTTACAGGTACCGAGATCGATACCCATATCTAGACTGAAAAGACCGCGTAGGCGTCGGAGAATCACGCGTTACCCCATGTGCCACCGGGCTTCGGCGTGCGAACGCAACGCAGATTGGAGAGGGCAGTTTCCATAATACGCCACGTCCCTGCGGCGAGCCTGGTGCGATGACGATGCGCAATGTGGCTCAATCAACTTCCGCCGGGCGGAAGCAACGTTCCAAAAAGTGCGACCATTTTATAGCCAACGTAAATCGTCGCCGCCAGCAGGAAAAGAAATGCTGCAAAGATCAGACCGGTGTAAATATCGTTTTCGGCGGCGATACGTGGTCCGCGGCCGGCTGCTGTTCGTTTTGCCACTGAACTCGCTCCCGCGCGCTAGCGCTGAATAAACTGAACCCGGTCGCCTGCTCGAACATCGCCCACGCGCGTCGTCAGTTTGCCGCCTGCCTCACCGGGATGCACCTTATCAATCACCAGATCAGCCAGATACTGCTTGCCGCGAAATACCATCGCGACCATGCCGCGAGAAACACCGGACGCCTGCCCAACGTTGACGCTGGCATAGTTCCCCATGACCTCGACGATCTCGCCTTGCATATTCGGCGTCGCCTGTACCGATGAAAGTGTCGCAACGCCCTCAGGCAGATCGAGTGTGGAGGCAATCGGCTGCGAATAGCCCTCTGCCGCGCCGAGCTCGCTTCCGCCGAAAGTGCCTGTAGACCCGGCATACCGCTCACGCAAATTACGGAGTTCATCCTCCCGAATCGTCAGTTCTGTCGTGAGCTCGAAGTTCCGCGCGCTCAACTGCTGATTACGCGATTGCAGATCAATGTTTTCGCTGAGGAACGTGTCATTCTGCTTTTTCAAAGTCGCATTCTCACTCGCCTGCAGCGAGACGACTTCGGTCATTTTCGTGCGATCCGCTTCGGCTTTGGCGAGCTTCGTTTCCAGGTCAGCATTCTGCAGTCTCAACGCCCGCGCTTCCTCGCTCAGACTGTTGGCTTTGCTCAAGGCTTCGTCCCGCGCACGCTCCGCATCCAACCGCTTGGCTTCCTCACGTGCAAGTGCGACCGAATGCAAGCCCTGATTCATCGCATTTTCCGCCAACGCCGCATTCCGCTGATCGGCCAGCTCGACCGAAATCGCCTTGTAATTCCCCCACTGAGCGGCTGCGCCGACAAACAGCGCAGAAAGCGCAATCGACATCACCGAGACCAACACAACCAATACTTTGGTCAACATACTCACCGTGGATCTCCTTCGGTCCGTTGTGCGCCTGAGCAAGGGTACGGCACGCGAACATCATCCTGATACGCGATCATGCGCTGACGCGCAAATGCTACCCTCGGCGGGATTGTACGATCCCGACCAAACAATGCAACCTGCAATTGGACGTTCGCATTTCAGCGAAGTGCCGCGAAAAGAATCGCCGTGTTGTTGCGGTCTCGGGCGCATTGCCGCCATAATCCGATCATATGGAACTTTCCATCACAATTCAGGAACCGCAGAAACGCATGCAACTCTTCGGCACCGGCGATCGCAATCTCCGCCGGATCGCCGCGGAAACCGGCGTGCGTCTCAACGCGCGAAATGACACGATCCGCATCATCGGACCCGCGGACCGCGTAGCCAAAGCGGCGGCGATTATTGAAAGACTTCAGAACCAGCTTCGGAACAGCAGCGATCTGGCAGTGGAAGACATCGATGTCGCGCTATCCGACGTCATGATGGTAGATGCCCCGAAAGCGTCGGGCGAACTCGATGTGTATACGTCGCGCAACGACCTGGTCCCCCGTACGGAAGGCCAGGAAGAGTACCTCCAGGCGATGTTGAAACACGAATGCGTCATCTGTCTGGGGCCGGCGGGCACGGGAAAAACATATCTCGCTGTCGCGGTTGCGGTTCACATGCTGAAGAAAGGTCAGATCAAGCGGATTTGCCTCGTACGCCCTGCTGTCGAAGCCGGCGAGCGCCTGGGGTTTCTGCCCGGGGATTTTCGGGCAAAAGTCAATCCTTATCTGCAACCCCTCTTCGACGCCATGCACGACATGATGAGCTATGAACAGCTCAAACGGTTTATGGTGAATGAGATCGTCGAGGTAGTTCCGCTCGCCTATATGCGGGGCCGTACGCTGAACAATGCGGCCATCATCCTGGACGAAGCGCAAAATGCGACACCGTCGCAGATGCTGATGTTTCTCACGCGCCTTGGCCAGAACAGCCGGATGATCGTTACAGGGGACGACAGCCAGGTCGATCTGGACTATCGACAGCAGTCCGGTTTGACGGACGCGGCATACAAACTCGCAGACGTCCCCGGGATCGCGATCGTCCGGCTACAAAAGTCCGATATTGTACGTCATGAACTGGTCCAAAAAATCGTCGACCGCTATGCCCAAAGTGCCGGCGAAGAGTAAGCCCCGACATGCACCCCCGATTGCCATTACAATAGAATGTTGAAAAATTTGGCGGATGATTGCGGGTCGTCGTCACAACGCGAACTTCCGGCAGCCGTCATGAATTACCGATAACAAAAGACTGCATGGCAATCTTCAAGCAGAAAAAACGAACCGCGCGGCAGGAAGATATTCGCCGGTCCAGGGCCGAGCGTGGTCTGACTTGGAAAACGTGGCTCCCGACGCGGCTGCCGTTTCTCCCCATGTTGATCGCACTCACCCTCGGCATCATTGCTGCGGTGCTGGTCACATTCGGACCGGACCCCCTCCCCTACAGTGTCGGCCAGCGCGTTTCCCGCCCTGTG
>JBFWWY010000458.1:0-3500 GCA_050245935.1 Phycisphaerae bacterium
TCTCGCGTGTGGTCCCGTCCTCATCTTCGATCAGAATTTTTCCTTCCTGACCGTCTTCCACGAGAATTCTCGCATTGGTACCTTCGACCTCGACATCAAACAGCCATGTTTTGAGGGCTTTCACACCGCCGGTGGCAAAGCCGACGCCGCCGAGCGCCAGAAGGCCGACAACGGGCACCAGTACCGCGGGTTTCGCGAGCACGTTTCCGTGCGATTTGCTTGCGTTATTCATGAATCGATGCTCCATCTCTTTGGTAAAAGGTTGCGCGGTCCAGTCATCCGACCGCAGGACTTCGAACGCGCTGTCTACGGGATCTCGTTTTCCGCTCACAGCCATCACCTCCCCGACTTCAGCAACGCACGCATTTGCTCGCGTCCGCGCGAAAGCCGCGATTTCACCGTACCGACACGACAACCCAGCGTTGTTGCAACATCGTTCACAGGCATGCCTTCCAGGTAGTGCAATGCCAGTACAGCTTGATATTTCGGCGGCAAGCACAACAGCGCCCGCCGTGCCCGCTCACGGGCAATTTCCTGATCCATGTTCAAGGCGTCCGGCGACGGCAATTCGCCGAACTCTGCTTCTGCACCCACCAGCAGCTTTTTGCGTTCACGCCGCGCCCAGCGGTTGACGCGATTGGAAGCGACGCGATACAGCCATGCGCGAAACGGTACGCCTCGGTTGCGGTAGCGCCTGATACTCTCCATCGCGATCACGAATACGTCGGCGACCAAATCTTCGGTCAGATGCGTGTCGCCGACGCGGCGGTGGATGTACCGTGCGATCACTGTGTGATGCAGTCGGTAGAGATCGCCGAAGGCGTTCCGGTCGCGCTGCGCCCGGGCGACGAGCATCGCCTCGTAATCGCCGTCGCCGACGGCGGGAACTTGATCAATCGGAATCGCTCCGCTTGCGGGCGTCGTATCCATATCGGTCACCACTTCAGCTCATCCGTTCGTACATGCCGGGCGTTCATGGGTAGAAAGCCAATTTCAGTCTTAGAGGTTCCGAATTTTGCCGAATTCTCGCCAAATTTGTCGAAAGTGGCATGGGCGCGGCATTTTTAAACAGATCCAGTGTCTCTTCGCCGTGTCTGAAACGTAAGTTATTTTGACTTCCCCGGGTGGGAAGAGGAAGATGTGCGGGCGGCGAAGCCTGTTTTCCAGCGTATGGCGCGGCACGATGAGGGCTGCGCACAGCAGACCGTGTCCCCTACAAGGAGCATGCAATGATACGGAATTTGAATCGCAACAGCTTATTGGCGACGAGCGCAACATTCGCGGTTGCGATGGCGGCAACCCTTTGCGCAGAACCGTCACTGAAAGTCGGCGATGCCGCACCGAAGCTGACCATTGACAAGTGGTTGAAGGGTGAACCGGTTTCATCACTTGAGTCCGGGAAAGTGTATGTCGTCGAGTTCTGGGCGACGTGGTGCGGACCCTGCATTGCACAGATGCCGCATATGACGCAGATGCAGAAGGATTTCAAGGACAAAGGCGTCACGCTGATTTCGGTCACGAGTGAGGATCCCCGCAATTCGCTCGAGAAAGCGGAAGCGATGGTGAAAGCAAAAAGCGACAGCATGGGCTACACCGTCGCATGGGACAAAGAACGTGAAACCTACGATGCATATATGCAAGCGGCGGAACGAAATGGTATCCCCTGCTGTTTCGTGGTCGATCAGAAGGGAAAAATTGCATGGATCGGTCATCCGATGTGGCTCGAAGAAGTGCTCGCACCGCTCACGGCAGGAAAGTGGGACGCGAAAGAAGGTCCGACTTCCATCACCAATGCCGAGAAAGAGCTGAACGCGGTGTTCATGAAAGCCCGGGAGAACCCCTCCGACGCACTCGCGGCGTTTGAGAAATTTGAAAGCGCACATCCCGGCGTGGCGAAGACTTTCGAAACGATGAAGTATCAACTCGCCATGGCGGCCGGGGACGAGAAAAAGGCCGATGCGATCGCGACCAAACTCGTTGATCGCGCAATCGCGGACAAGAACGAAGGCGTGCTCAACGAAATTGCGTGGACGATTGTCGCGCCGGATTCGCCCTTTGAGAATCGCAATCTCGACCTCGCGCTCCGGGCAGCGGAAAAAGCGGACGAATTCACCAATCACAACAATGCGCCGATCATCGACACCTTGGCCCGCGCGCACTTCCTGAAAGGGAACGTGACAAAAGCGATCGAATTGCAGCGCAAGGCGATCGACCTCGTCGGCGATGAGGAAAAGAGCAGCTACCAAGGATCGCTGGATGAATATCTTGCGGCCCAGAAAGAGTCTTAATACAGCCGATCAGACGCTGCAAAACCGCTCCGCGGATTGTGCAGCCTAGAGCGTAAGAGCCGAACGCCCGCATGATTCGAGCTGAATCATGCGGGCGTCGTGCTTTTGATTTGCCTGGCGTAGCCAAAGAACGCCAAGCCGAGAGCGCTACAGCAGCGAAGCTACCCGCCTACCACAACGCTGATAAACAACCCGATATCCGACACCGTCACTGCGGTATCCATGTTCATGTCGGCGTTGTTGATGTCGCAATCGGGATAGTCGATCGCATATTGTGCCGGATTCACCAGCGCCGTAATGAACGGCCCGATATCCGACACAGTGATCGCCCCATCGCAATTCAAATCACCAAGCAGCGCTTCGCATGCGTCGGGGATGCCGTTTCTGTTGTCGTCGGCTACTGCGGGTTCGATCTCGTATTCGATTTGATAGCGGATTGCGATAGATGGCGCGCACGTCGTGTGATCGGATAGGGGAGGTGCCGTAAAAAGGATGGTTACGATTCCGTCCAGGAGAAGCGCATTGAAATCACTCGCGGATACCGTAAGCGTATTGCGGCGTATTCCGCAATCGTTTTGCGGTGCGATGAATGTTGCCACGATTGCGCTGTCGACCTCCAACCTCCAAGTTAGTCCCGAAAACGCGGTGTTCACATTTGTGTCGATGATGATCGAAACGCTGGAAAGCGCCTGTGGCGGGTCGATGAGTGTGTCGGTTTGAGGGTTGTTGGCGTCGAATGGTGCTAGAGTCTCTGAAGCGTATCGATACAAAGTAGCAGTATCGCAGGAATCGGGAATGCCGTTTTGATTGCAGTCGGGAGCAGTGCCCGCGGTAACCTCGCAACTGTCTGCAATCTCATTCCCATCGCAATCGATAAGATTGCCAGTGGCGATATCGCATTCATCGGGAATACCATTTGCATCGCAGTCCGACGAATAGCCCGTCGCAATTTCACAGGAATCCGGCAGATCGTTCCCATTGCAATCGAGGAGGCTGCCGGCATCGATCTCGTCGACATCCAATATGTCGTTTGCATTACAGTCGAAGAAGTCTACTCGCAAGAAGTAAATATCCTGTTCTTCGTTGAACGTCGCTGCGTAGGCAACACTCACACCTTCGTCATCAGATCGCAGATCGTAATAGTCTCCAAGTTTGGTTTGTCCTGCGGGCATGCCAAGTCGCGGTAAAAAACTGCGAGAAACCGGAATCTCA
>JBFWWY010000459.1:0-1892 GCA_050245935.1 Phycisphaerae bacterium
CGATCGCCAAAACGCTCGCGGAGTTACCCAGCGCCGTCGCATCCAACGACGCGCCGCAGGTCCGGCGCATCATTGCCGTCACCGAAAACGTTCTGCGCGCAACCGATCGCTATCGCGCCGACGCGCTCGTGCTCGCCCCCCTCGGCGAGCGGTTGCCGTCACCGATCGATCACCCGCTTTTGCCACTGAGCGGCCAGCAAAGTGTAACGGTCGCCGCTGAAATCAGATTCACCTGCGCAGCGCAGTCTTCCGCGACGCACATCGATGTGCAACCACCGAACTCATCACTCGATATCGGCGCGTACACCGAAGCGAGATCCCCGGCACTGCTGTTCGCGGACGCCGCCAATTCGCCGCGCCTGTACGTGCCCAACGCCGACACAAAGCGATTCGAAAACATTGCGGACGCCGCCGGCCTGCAGGACGCACCGCCGTCGCACGCCGCCCGCTTCTTCGATCTCAACAATGACCGCCTCATGGACATCGTGTTCTGCGCCGTCGGCGGCGTGCAGGTCTGGATCGCGAACGAAAGCGGGCAATTCACATCGCCCCCCACTGGCAACTATGGCTTTTCATCCGACGACATTCGCGACGTCGTGCCGTTCGACGTCGATCACGACGGCGACCTCGACTTGCTGGCGTGGGACACTGCGAACCTGTTCGTCATCGCCAATGACGGTGCCGGCGGCCTTTCGCTTCTCGACGTGCCGACACTGCCCGCTTCCCTGCCGAACATCGCCGCGATTCTCCCGCGCGATTTCGACGACGACGGCGATATCGATCTGCTCATTGCATCGCGCGACGCCGACGCATTTCGCTGGCGGATGTTCTCGAACGAACGCCGCGTGCAGTATCGCGACATCAACGCGCAACTCGGCTGGTCGGAGAAATCGTTCGCCGCTATCCCGCAAGTCGGTGATCTCGACAATGACGGCTGGTACGACATTCTCGACGGCGTGCCACAGAGAAGCCACGAACCGATTCGAGTTTACAAAGGGGGAGCAGCGTGGTCGTTCACCGCCTCGCGGTTGAAGATCGGCAGCGACAAGGTGCTGCGCCTCGGCACCCTTGCGGACATCGACAACGACGGCACGCTCGACGCGATCTGCACAACGAGCGACGACAGACTGCTTCTCGTCACATCGCCGCCCGGCGAGAGAAATTCAAACGCCCTCGCAATCCGCGCACCTGACGGCGCGGACTTCACAAAAGTCACTGGCTTGCGCACTGTCGACCTCAACGACGACGGCTTGCTCGATCTCGTGACCAACACCGGCGTCGTTCTGATGAACGAGACTGCAAACGCCGGACACTGGCTAAGCGTCGGGCTGAAGGCGAACATTCAGGGCGATTCGCGGTTCAACGCATTCGGCATCGGCAGCAATGTGGAGCTGCGCTGCGGACCGCTTTACCAGAAGCGCTTTGCCGACGGCCCATTCGTCCACTTCGGTCTTGGGCCGTATCCGCGCGCTGACGTGCTGCGCATTCTCTGGCCCAACGGCACCTACCAGAACCTCAGCTTTCGCGCGTTCGACCGCATGGATCTCGCCGGCGATCAGGTTCTGATTCAGGAACAGACGCTCAAAGGCTCGTGTCCTTATCTGTACGTCTGGAACGGCACGCGCTTCGAGTTCGTCACTGACGTGCTTTGGCGCTCTGCGCTCGGCATGCCGCTCGCCGCCAACGTGCTCGGACATCACTGGACCAGCGACGACTACTTCAAAGTGCCGCAAAATCTCGTCGCGCCCCACGATGGCGAATTCGTCTTTCAATTTGTCGAGGAACTTTGGGAAACCCCCTATTTCGATTACTGCCGCCTCTTCGTCGTCGATCATCCTGCCAATGTCGAAATCTACCTCGACGAAAGTTGCCGCTGGCCCCCTTATCCAAAG
>JBFWWY010000459.1:1902-3499 GCA_050245935.1 Phycisphaerae bacterium
CGCGCACCGTCGATGACCGCGATCGCGACGTCACCGCGTTGCTGCAAACGCGCGACAACCAGTACGTCCGCGATTTTCCACTGACGAAATATCAGGGAATCGCCGAGCCGCACGCGCTGATTTTTGAACTGGCCGAATTAAACGATCGCGATTTCGACGAGCCGCCGACGGTGCAGCTCTTCCTCGAAGGCTGGGTGATGCCGACGGACGCCACCGTCAACACCGCCCTCATGCAGCATCCGAATCTGGAAATGCAGTTACCCCGCGTCGAAGTCATCGGCCGCGACGGCGCGTGGCGGCCCATCGCGGAATCTGTGGGCTTTCCCTCCGGAAAAAGCAAAATGGTCGTCGTCAATCTCACGAACGAGTTCGAGACTGACGATCATCGCGTCCGGCTTTCGACCAATATGTGCATTTTCTGGGACCGCGTGTTCTACACCATCAACGAACCCGATCACGACATGAATGTCTCGGTCCTGCCGGTCCGTGCGGCGGATCTTCACTGGCGCGGTTTCTCGCGCGAATACCCGCGTGTGCCCTACGGACCAACGATTCCCGATTACAACGTGCTCGATCCCGACCGTAGCTGGCGCGATCTCGAAGGAAATTACACGCGTTATGGCGACGTGACGGAGTTGCTGGAAACACGCGATGACAGATACGTCATTTCGAATGCCGGCGACGAAATCACGTTAAAATTCACCGCCGAATTCCTGCCCGCGCTGCCCGAAGGCTGGTCGCGCGATTATGTCATCCACACGGACGGTTGGCTGAAAGACGGCGATCTGACAACGGTATTCGGCCAGACGGTCGCCCCGCTGCCCTTCCATGAAATGAAGAAATTCCCCTACGAACCTGACCAGACCTATCCCGAAGACGACGAACTCCGCGACTATCACCGCAAATACAACACGCGGCGCGTCACACAGGACGCGTTTCGCAACAAGCTGCGCAACGCAATGCCGCAGTAAACGCGGCATTCAAGACTTGTATTGTGCCACCGTCTCCAGAATCTTCCCAAAACTCGTCATCGCAAACGCTGCTTCCACCGGAAGTTGCACACCCAGCGCCTGCTCCAGACTCATCACCAGCGTGACATGCTGCAGACTGTCCCACGCCTCGACGGTGTTCATCGACGTGTCGGCGTCGATCTCCGACTCCTCCAGCCCGAACAGCCCCGCCATCACTTCCCGCACCGTCGCTTCGATCTCACTACGTTCCATTCAAACTCCCAATCAGAGCCGCGCTGATGCGATCAGAGCCGTCCCGACTTTAGTCGGGATTAGGAAGCGCAACCAATTTTCGCATTGAGTGTCGCGTAATCGTTGCAAGAAATACCCAATAAAACAATTCCTAACCCCGCTCCACCGGCATCCACTCCGGCACCGCCGGGATGTCGCCGCTCAAGTTCAACCGATACCGCTCGCCCTCTTCCAAATCCGCGACCTTCTCAAACCCACACGCCGCGTATACCCCGCGTGCCGGTATGTTCTTCTTCGTAAACAGCAAATCGCCGACAAGCGCCGACGCGCCGTTCTCCTTCGCTTCCAGCGCCACCAGCGACAATATCGACGACTCCACCGTTCGGCCGATCACG
>JBFWWY010000460.1:0-3494 GCA_050245935.1 Phycisphaerae bacterium
CCGAGAATCGTTCCGCCGCGCGTCAGAATGTCGGACACGTCTTCTTCATGCAGACGGCGCACGCGGTTTCGAATCAGACCCAGATAGCCGTCCTCAATCCCATAGACTTCGAGCCCCAGTTTGTTGATCGCGATCTTTGTGACGACGCGAATCACAGCGTTCAAGCCGGGGCAATCGCCGCCGCCGGTTAGAATGCCAATGCGGGAAATGGATTTGTCACGTGAAGTCATGGCGTCTCCAATGCAAACAGCGTCGCGGATTGCGACGCATCATCATTGCGTTATCGGCGGAATGCAAACGGGAGGTGATTTGATTCTACAGCGTTGCGACGACCGACCGTCGTGTGCTTTTGATTGCATATAGAGCAGCAAATGCGCGAACCCGCGCAAACGCCGCGCCAAGGCCGAAAAAAATGCGCCCCGCTACATGTGCAAACCACCGTCGACGAGAATTGTCTGCCCCGTGATGTAGCTTGCCGCCGGACCCGCCAGGAACGCGACGACGCCCGCGATCTCATCCGCCGTCCCCATCCGCTGCATCGGAATGATCTTCTTGACGTCTTCCTTGAGTTTGTCGGGCAATACGTCGGTCATGTCGGTCTGAATAAAACCGGGCGCGATCGCGTTGCAGGTCACGCCGCGCTTCGCGACTTCTTTGGCAACCGCCTTTGTCAGACCAATCAGACCGGCCTTCGCCGCCGCATAGTTCGCCTGCCCTGCGTTGCCCATCACGCCGGTAACGCTGGAGATGTTGATAATCCGCCCCTGCCGGGCGCGAATCATGTACCGCACCGCGGCGCGCGTCAGGCGAAACGCCCCCCGCAAGTTTGTATCGATGACTTCGTCGAACTGCTCGTCCGACATGCTCATCAACAGACCGTCACGCGTGATGCCGGCATTGTTCACCAGTACATCCAGCCGTTCGTGCTTTTCGACCACCTGCTCGATGAGCTTTTCCGTCGCGGCGGCGTCCGTCACGTCCAACGCCGTCGGAATAATGTGCTCGCCGCTGTCCGGCTGATCCGATGCCCATGCCTTGATTTTGTCGATGCCGCGCGCCGCCGCGTACACGCGTGCCCCCTGCCGCGCCAGCTCAATGCTGATCGCACGGCCGATGCCCTGCGAAGCCCCGGTGACAATCGCGGTCTTATCTTTCAGGATCATGATTGCTTTCCTTCCGTCGAGATTTTCTTTGTCATCGGGTGGTATGGGCGTCCCGCCCGTACGTACGTGGCAGCCGAACATTCCATCTGGCTTACCATTAAGGCCGGTCAAAATTTCACTGCACTTTTCTGCCGTCAAATCATGCTACAGCATCATCCGTAAATGTTCGAGCGCCCTCCTGCAGAGCCGGGCGGTCCCCGCCCGGCGATTGACAGAACGCGCAAGCCGCTCGATTTCCGCAAGGATGTATTGCAACTGAATCGGCTGACCTTGATCCGCTTTATTGCTGTATCAGGAAACTCCCCGCAGACCCCGCGCGCTTTGTAGCGCGTTGGGCCGGGACGGCCCGGCTCTGATGATTGCGGGGCTGAAGGAAAGAGTCGGGCTGACCTACGCCGCGAACGCATCCGCCGCGCTGACGTTTGTCATCTTCGGCTCGCGACTGATCTTGCGCATCAGGCTCGTCAGGACGCGATTCGGGCCGACTTCCCAGAATTCGTTGCAGCCGTCGGCGATAAGCTTCTCCACGCTCTCCTGCCAGCGCACCGGATTGAAGATCTGTCGATACAGTGACTCGCGGATCGCGCCGGGATCAGTGTGATCCGCAACGTCAACATTGGATACCACGCGAATCCTCGGCTTGCTGAAATTCGCGGACGCCAGCGAATCGCGAAACTCGTCCGCCGCGGGCCGCATCAGTTCGCTGTGAAATGCACCGGCGACTTTCAGTGGAATACCCCGACCACCGAGCTCTTCAACAACCGGCATGATCGCTTCGCATGCCGCCTGATCGCCGGAAACAACGATCTGCCCGGTGCAATTGAAATTCGCGGGTCGAATGCGACCGGAGGACTGCACTCGCTCGCACGCGGCCTGCACCTGGTTTTCCTCCAGCCCCATTACCGAAACCATTCCGCCAGGCGCGGCTTCAGCGGCTTTCTGCATAAGTTTGCCGCGTCGATCGACGAGCTTCAGGGCATCCGCAAAAGGAATCGCGCCTGCCAGATGCAGCGCGGTGTATTCACCAAGGCTCAGCCCCGCCATCGCGTCGAACTGATTGTCCTTGAAATAGCCGGACTCCGTTGCCGCGCGAAAAATCGCGACGCTCGTCGTAAAAATTGCCGGTTGCTGGATGTCGGTGGCGTTGAGCTTGTCGTCGGGACCGTCGAAACAGAGCTTGCCGAGGTCGTAGCCGAGAAGCTGATTCGCTTCCGCGAACGTTTCGCGTGCGCTGTTGTATTTGTCGCAGACGTCGCGGCCCATGCCGACCTGTTGCGCCCCCTGTCCCGGAAAAACCGCCGCACGCGCCATCGCTACATCCTCACCAGCGCCGAGCCCCAGGTGAGCCCCGCACCGAATGCCATCATCAGCACAAGATCACCCGACTTGATCTTTCCGTCGCGCCGCGCCTCATGCAACCCGACCGCCACCGACGCCGCCGACGTGTTTCCATATCGATCGATGTTGATCATCACCCGGTCCAGCCCGAAGCCGAGCTTTTCACAAGCCGACTCAATGATGCGAAGATTTGACTGATGCGGGATGACATACGCGACGTCCGCCTCGCTCACGCCCGCGTCATCAAGCGTGCCCTGCATCACTTCCTGCATTTTCGTGACGGCAAATTTGTAGACTTCGCGACCGTTCATCCGGACGAAATGCAGTTTTTCGTTGACCGTGCGCGGCGTTGTCGGCTCCTTCGAACCACCCGCCGGAATCCAGATGGATTGTGACTGCGTCCCATCTGAACCCATTCGCGCTGCGAGTACTTTACGTTCCGCAGCAGTCGAACGCTGCAGGATCGCGGCGCCTGCAGCATCGCCAAAGAGAATTGCTGTACCCCGATCCTGCAAATCGGTGATCCGGGACATCGCTTCCGCACCGATCACCAGTGCCCTTTCCGCCATCCCGCCGACGATAAACTGCGAAGCGGAAAGAAAGCTCCAGGTAAATCCAGTGCAAGCGGATACCTGATCAAACGCAGGAATTTCGCGGCAGCCGAGCCGCGCCTGCAACTCACAAGCCGTCGCCGGCAGCGTGTGCTCCGGCGTGATCGTGCCGCAGATGATCAGATCAATGTCGTTGGGAGTCAGTCCGGCATTTTCAAGTGCCGCGCGGGAGGCGGCTTCGGCAAGATCCAGCGTGGATTCATCGTCCCGGCAAAAACGTCGTTCGCGGATCCCTGTCCGCTTGACGATCCATTCATCCGACGTTTCCATTCCCTGCTTTTCGAAATCGGTGTTCGTGAACACGCGTTCCGGTACGTACATCCCCGTACCGGCGATTTCTACGGGCCAGTCAACCTTCATTCGGACTCCGATGCGACACCCG
>JBFWWY010000461.1:0-3490 GCA_050245935.1 Phycisphaerae bacterium
TACGTGCGCGAACTTGTGTACTGCGCCACGCTACGACCATGCGAATTCGCGCGAAACCCGCTATCGTCTCGCCATGACGGCACTCGTAAACTGGTTCCTGAATCGCGTAAACAAACGCACCGATCCTCTGCCGCATCCCTTTTCCGACGAATGGCGAAAGGTGCTCGCGTCGCGCGTCGCGTTTTATGCTGCGCTTCCCGACGACGCAGACCGCGAGCAGCTCGAACGCGATATCTACTGGTTCATTGAGCAAAAACATTGGACGCCGTTCGATCTGGAGATCGATGACGCCAAAAAAGTGATGATTGCGGCGTTCGCGTGCCTGCTCATCAATCGCCGCCTTGATTTCGGCATCTTCCCGCGCAGCCCCGAAATCATCCTTCGAACCAATATTTTCGGCGACGCCGTCAACGCGATCGCCCCCGACGGCAGTATGCATGCGATCCGGCAACACCGCAGCGGCGAAGCCTGGTATCGCGGACCGATCGTGCTGGCATGGAGCGAGATCGAAGCATCGCTGCGCGGCTTGCGACCGAACGGGAATGTGATCATCCACGAATACGCGCACGCATTGGATTATCTCGACGGCGCAATCGACGGAACGCCGCCACTGGAATCGAAAGAGGAACTGAAGTCGTGGGAATTGGATTTCACGCGCGAGTTCGAAGATTTACGAAAGCAGGTTGAACAAGGACGTATGAGCGGACTTCGCGCGTATGGGGCTACCAACGCCGCCGAATTCTTTGCGGTCGCAACAGAAGCTTTTTTCTGCGATCCGCAGACGCTGCGCGCGAAGCACCCCACGATTTATACGCAACTCAACAATTTCTTCCGCCACGATCCGGCACGTTGGCGTCGCAACCGCTGAGGGCTTCACGCAACATAGCTTTCACGAACCCCGCACCCCAAACCCCAAACCTTACGCATTTTCATAGGCCTGTTTCAGCCATCCGATGAGTTTCGAATCGATATCGTCAACCGATTCGACCCGCACGCGATGTGAAACCATTGAGTTGAAGCTTCCCGAGGCTTCCAATGCTCCCGCAGGCGCGACACCTTTCAGATTGATGCCCACATCCACGCGCGTCTTCGTGGAGGGTTGAATCAGTCCGAATTGCTTGGAGCGCCGCAAGCTGACGTACGTTTTCTTCGGCGAGATTTCGACGTCCTGCCCGAACGACGCGACCGAATTGACCAGCTTGTCATAAATGGGCTTCAGCCCTTCCTTACCACCGCCGTATTGCGCAGTGACCAGATCGACGTCCCCGCCGCCGCGACCGGATGCGCCGGCATCGAGAAAGTCATGCGCGACGAGGTTCGCGAATCCGTGCCCCAGACCGTGTTCCTTTTTCAGATGTGCGACGATCTCTCCATGCTTTTTCGCACCACTGCTTTTCGCGAGCCGGAGCCATTCTTCGTGCGATTTGCCGGTCTTCTCCTGCATATTCGCCCGCATTTTTGCCGCCATCTCCTCGGGCGTCGCCATCGGAATCTCCTGAATTTGAGCCTGGAACATTCAGCTTGGTTGGTCAACCAAATCAGAGCCTAGCGTAAAAGGGAGGAGTTTCGCAAGGGCCATTCGCATGCGTTTCATCGATGCACTTCAAAAACAGGTGAGAAAATTCCGGAAGATTCGGTTGCCATCCCGAAGGCGGATAGATTACCCTTTGAAATGGAGGAGGAGCGGAAATCCGTTCCCATAAAGCAGCAGATTCCGGACGAAGTCGCGGCGGGCAATCGCGCAGCGAATTCTCAGTGTCGTCCTAACTTCTTACTGCTGTTCCAAATGTCTATTCGCGCTTTGGCGGAGACGTCGGCTTTTGGGGCCGATTGCTCCTTATTAATTGGGTGTCCATCTTTGGAGGAGGGACGCAATGAAGAAACTACTTTGCGCGACAGCGGTGCTGGCATTCGCCGGCAGCGCTTTTGCGGGCACAGCCGTCTTCAACAATGAAGTCGACTTTGTCAATCAGTTGGCTCCGGGCTTCTACAACGAAGCTTTCGCGGGCTATTCCGATGGTTCGCCGTTCAACGGCTCGCAGATCACTGCCGACTTCGGTCCGGTCAACGGCTTTGCCTGGCAGGCCGGCACCACAGGCGGTCTGGGTCTGTATTCCGTGCCCAATCGTCTTTCGACGAACAACGCCGGTGACGCATTGTTGATCACCATGACCGGCGCACCGGTTACCTCCGTCGGCGGGATCTTCGAATCCACCGATATTTCGGGTAACCCGATTCCGCTCGACGTCACGATTACGCTGAACAACGGCACGACCGAGACGATTTCGTCGGGTGCCGGCTTCCGTGGTTTCTCCACGCCGCTGCCGATCACGACAATCACGATCGACGGTGTCGATGGCGTCGGTGTCAACAACTGGCCCGCATTGGGTAACTTCTACGTCGGCAATGTCGTCCCCGAGCCTGCCAGCCTTTCGCTGTTGCTGCTCGCCGGCGCGTTCATTCGCCGCCGCTAAGCCAAGTCTCGCGCAAATGGCGCTGAACTTGTGATCCATGAACACGTCCCTCCTCGGGGGGACGTGTTTTTTTGTCCCCGCCCCCGCTCGCTGGTGTCGCAAGCTTTTAGGGGGCCGGCGCTTAATTTTTTCGGCGTTTGACCACCTTGGAGCAGGGGCGGGTTCGACCGAGCACACCGATTCCGAGTGCTTAAACGCCGCTTCTCCCTCGTTCTTTTTCCCCGCACGGCACCGGGCCGAGTTTGGCAATCTGCGAGTTTCTCGGGTACGATCTACCGAATCACTATGTTGCGTCACTCAACCCGTACAGGCATCGTGCTAGCGGCATCGCTCGGCGCGTTTCTCGCGCTCGTCGTGGAGGCGCGCGCGTGTCCATGGCTCAACATGGAAATCGCGTTGCCTGCCGAGCAACAGGACCAATTGCCCAGCACCCCTGCAGAACACAGCAAAGTGCCGCCGACGGATAATGTCGTCTCCTACCAGTCGTGTGATCCGAACACCACCGGAAATGGTCCGGCGCGATGGTTTGCGGCGAAAACCGATCGTCTCTATCGCGATCGCGAAGGCAAGATCCACTTTCAGTCCTGGCTGGACCTCCTCAAGTGTTCACTCGCGCCCCGCGTGAGCGTTACCTTTGCCTACCAGACGCACGGCGCGGCATCGCTTCGTTGGATTCTGCTGGTGGCCGATGTGCCGGTTCCACCGATTGAGTGCCTTCATCGCAGCGTTCAACCGCTCGCACCTCCCACGCCCGTTCACGCGTAACGAATCCCCAAGGCAACGAAACCAATCGTACGGCTTCGCACGCTTTCGCGTCGGCTGTCGAAAAAATAGTGACAATTTCATGCCGCGCCCGCGTCGTTCGACGAGGGGCGCGCGAAACAGAAGGAAACTCCAATGTGGGATAAAAATCTCGGGCAAAAAGGCCTGATTATTGCTGGTGCGCTGCTGGTTGCCGCCTTCTTTCTCATTGATTTCAGAGGCAAAGACGGCCTGAAACTGAATCTGAAGGGTGG
>JBFWWY010000462.1:0-3478 GCA_050245935.1 Phycisphaerae bacterium
TTCGCATGGAATCATCATCCGCGCTGTTCGAGCAGGCGCGATATCTCGACTCGCTCCCGCCAAAGCGCTTCCGGGCGTACCAGCTCATTCAGGATTCTTGTCAGCGCGTGCTGGCCCAGATGCCAGCCGACCGCGCGGCACGCGTGCGCGGGTTGCCACCGTCCGCGCGGGCAGCATTGCTTTTTCGTGCGTTGGAGCAAGAGAATCCCGCGGCGATCGAAACGCTCCGCCAGGCATTCGGGGATTAGCAGTACGTTCCGCCGCGTAGATGGCGACGCAGCTATTTTTCGATGGGTATGCTGACACCCACGACCGCGGGCACGGGTGAAGACTGCGGGCAATTGGCAACGATGGAAGGACGAAACGCCGAAACCAAACTCGAAGTTGTCATTGACCAGATGAGCCACTTGAAGGCACCGCATAGTCGACGATGCGAATCTCGTGTACCCTGCGTTGCCATTCGTGGAGGTGATACGCATGACGTTGGTGAGATCCATTTTGATCGCCGCAGCAATGCCCCTGGCCGTCGCACTTGTGGGGTGTGTTCCGCCCGTTCCGACGCCGGTGGTGAAGATTCCCGTGAGTGAGACACTCGACGCGGAAGGCGTGGTCGAGGGTGCTTTTTCGCCGTCGGCCTTCGCTTTTGCCGAAGACGGTCGCGTGTTTTACACCGAGAAGCAGACGGGACGCATTCGCGTCATTGCCAATGGCCTCCTCCTCGACGCGCCCTTTGCAACGGTGCCGGTGAATTTCGCCGGCGATCGCGGGCTCAATGGCATCGCGCTTCATCCGAATTTCGCACAGAACGGCCGCTTGTACGTGTTCTATTCCCGCGCGGACGGCGGCGTATCCACCAACGATCCCAACGCGATAATCGATAATCGTGTCGTCTATTTCGTGGCGGACGGCAATACCGCGAGCGGCGGCGAGATTTTTGTGGCTTCGTTGCCGGCGGCAGCAAGTACCGTGCGGGTGGGTGGGACGCTGGCCTTCGACAATGACAGTCGATTGCTGGTCGGCATCGGTGACATCGCGGATATCTTCGGTGCCCAGTCCGCCACGCCCCTCGTCGGAAAGGTGCTGCGCTATGACGATGCGGGTGGCATTCCCGGCGACAACCCCATCGCGGATTCACCCGTGCTGGCAATCGGATTTCGCGACGTGCAGGGTCTCGCGATTGATCCGGTTACCGGCGATCCGTTCGTGACCGAGCAGAACGAAAACGGTTTTCAGGAAGTGAATCGTATCCGGGGTGGTCGCAACTATGGCTGGCCCGCGGTGATCGGTTTTGCCAAAGCGCCGAACGAACTTGCATTTGCCACCGCGACTCCCACCTACACGGATCCGCTCTTTGAGTCCTCCACGGATCTCGTCACCATGCGCGGCTGTGCATTTAACCCGGGCGCGAAATACGGCACCGACGCGACGAATCAATTGTTCTTTGCGGACCCTTCCGGGCAGCAGGTTTTCCTTGTTGAGCTCAATCCAGGTCGAACGGCGGCGACGGCCCGTCCGTTCCTCGGACCGTTTCCCAACCCCGTCACGGCGGTCGGGTTTACTTCGTTCGGGACGATGTATGTCGCCACGGAATCGGCGATTTACAAAATTTCGCCGCGCTCGTAAGCCACGAAGATTGGCGCCGCACGGCGCCGTGTGATTCCAGGCGACGGTATGACCCAAGCAGGCGATTTTCGCGATCCTTCGGCGCACGCGTGCAATCGAATGATCCTGCCCTGGTACCGTCGATTTTCTCGACCCGTCCATGTTGTCGCGGGCCTGATTGTTTGTGATGCGTTGATATTGATCGACTTGCCGGTCGTGGCGACGCTCGGTGCGATCGGGCTTCTGTTGATCCCCGGGCTGCAATTCGTCAGCGTTTGTGAAGCGACCGCCCGACTGCGTAGCGCGCCATTTGTGGGCGCCGCCGCGTCGCTGGTGCTGTTGCCGCTGTTTTTCGCGCCCCTTTGGAATCTGCTGATCACGCAATGGAGTCTGACACTCGGCATCAATATGCTTGCATTGCTCCTTTGTGTTCCGCAGTGGTTTCGACGCACAGAGGTCGCGCATGACGTTCTTCCTGGCGAGCCCGGCAGCCGCCGCCCGATCAACTGGTATCACGTGATCCTGATCTGGACCGGCCTGACAATCTTCTGCACGTTTGCGTTGCCGCAACTTCCGGCGCGCCGGCAAGGCGTGGAAATCGGCGACTACGTAAAGCATCATGCGCTGCTGATGACGCTGGAGGCGGAGCGTCTTCCGCTGCGCAGTCCTTTCTATGCAGCAGCGCCGGAAGAAAAGTACTACTACTATCACTTTGCCTATTTCTGGCCCGCCGCGCTGCGGCAACTCTCCGGCGGCGACACCTCCGTCGGCATTGCGTTCAGCGTCTTCGCCTCACTCGTTGCGCTCGCGTTTGTCGCGACCACGTTCGAGATTGCGCGCCGATTTTGCCACGCGGATGCCGCCGGGGTTATCGCGGCGGCATGTGTTTCGGTGATCGGGGGGATGGACGTCCTTCCCCAACTCATTCGCGTATTCAGCGGTCAACCGGTGGCTGGCATCATGGATTCGTGGATTCCCTCGCCGTGGCGGATTCACAATCTTGCCACCCAATATGTCTGGTGCCCGCAACATGTCCTGTCGCTGCTGGCATTGTTGTTGGCGACACTGCTGATGGGGCAGAAATGGAACCCTCGGTTCTGGCTGGTTTTCACGCCGCTGATCTGTGTCGCCGTCTTCGGAATGAGTGCATTTGTCAGTCTTACCGTGTTGCCGGCGATCGCCATGACGGGGCTGTTGCTGGCGTTTGAACTGCGGAAAGAGCGCGGTTCGAGCATTGCTTCGTTGTTTTCAGCACTGATTCTGATTGCCGGCACTTTCTTTGTGCTTGCGCTGCCGCAACTGCAAGGATATCTGGAAGCGGGCCGTCGACTGCCGGGGGAATTCACGACAGAATGGCCGCGCCTTCCGTGGTCGATTCTGGGGCGCGCCGCACCGCCGGGCGTGATTGCAAATTGGCTCGACCTGCCGTGGATTTTTCTGATTGATTTCGGCATTGCGGGAATCGCTCTTGTTTTCGCGCCGCGCGGCTTTTGGCGCGATGCCTGGCGTCAGCCCGGTATCCGTGCATTGGTTTTGGCCGGTGTCGCGGGCGTCATAGGCAGCTTTACATTTCGCAATAGTGCGCACGATTTTGTTTACGGCTTTCGCGTGTGCGCCATGGCGCTGGTGCCGGTGGGGGCGATTGCGGTCGGTGCCGCGTTCTTTGGGTGCTATTCCAGCGCGTCACGACTCCGCAATGTTCGCGCGATTCTCGTAACTGCCGGCATTCTCGGGCTCTCCATCGGATTGCTCGAAATGCCGTTCATGGCGTTTCGATCGCTGCGGAGTGTCAGCGATGCGGAGCGGGCGGCGGCCCACTTCGTCCGATCCGCGCTCGACACGCGTGCCGTCGTACAGCCCGAGCCCGATCACAGAC
>JBFWWY010000463.1:0-3472 GCA_050245935.1 Phycisphaerae bacterium
CTCTTCCAACTACTCATCCATCCACTCCTTTTCGGGAAATTCACCCCGAACGATCTAATGGGCATGGCCGTTGCAGGAGGGAGCACGTTGCTCCACAAGCCCAGCAGCGACCGGGGTTACGGATGTATCGCTCCTCGACAACGTGGTCGGCGTGGCGGCTACGATGCGAATCGCGGAAACGCGCCCGTCCGGCCCCTCGTGCGTACCCAGCTTCAGTCGCCCGAAGACCGTGATCGGCCCCGGTCGGTGCGCAACCGCGCGACCGTCGCTGCTGTCCCAGCAAACTGCGACAACTGTCGGCGGGAGATCTTCCGCGAAGTTGTATTCGTGTTCGTGGAGCTGGACCGGAATCGGTGACAGCAGGCGTTGACCGGCAACCGGCGCGCATTGTGCGACCAGATAACCGGTCATCCGCACAGTTTTGCCTTCGAGCGCCCGCAGCGCCGCGGTGTATTCCAGTCCGCGCCGCCCAATCGGCATTTCATATAGCGAGGCGAACTCGACGGCGGGAGCCAAGCTCAGCGAACGCGCCAACGACAGGCCCGCGAACGCGTGAACCGGGGGTGCGGTCATCAGAAGAATCGCAACGACGACATAATATCTACGTCTCATCTGGCGTTATCTCCTCTGTGTTGAATGAAATGTCAGGACTCATCAATCGAAGCTTGGACGCCGGGCACTTCGTGACTCGTGTGCCGGGGGCGCTTGTATCAGCGATGAATTTAGCGTTCGATTGTGATGGGCCGATCAGCGAAGATCAAAAATGGGATGAGCGTTATATAAGGATCCGTTTGCGTGGAATGAATTCAATTCGAACAAACACGCAGTCGCATGAAGATCGGGTCAGAAAATCTGCAAGAGAATTGCCGATTGTTCACTCGAATAAAAACATAGAGTTCAATCTGAATCAAACAAAATTAAAAAGACCCGCTGCATCCTTGCGGCGGGTCCTTTTGAATCGACGATCAGTACGCGTCGTTGCTAAAACAAAATGTGGTTTTGCAAGATGCTTACAGATTTGACGTACGAAACAAGTGTGTTACCAGTTGTAGCTCTTGAACGGGCCCTTCTGGACGTTCGGGGTCGCTGCGACGAGCCAGCAGTTGCCGTTGCCGCGGGTGACCGACTTGACGCCGGCGCCGAACTTCTTCTGCAGGAACTTGGTGCACTGCGTCGGGCTGAGCTGACTGCAGGTCTGACCGAACTTCTGCGTGAACTGCGGATTCGTGAACTTGTACACGAACGAACCGCCGTTGATCAACTTGACGAAGCGGTTCGCAACGGTCGGCGACAGCGTGGTCTTGCTGCTGGTGTTGATCTGCGAGTAAACGTTCTTGTAGGAACCGATCCAAGCCTGGCACTGATTCTTGATGGGCTTGAACTGCGGCGAATTCGGCGACCAGGTCGAGGCATTGCTGGCGCTGACGCGGCCGGTGGTGCCCCAAGCGGTGCCGGTGGTTCCTGTTTTCTTGCCGGTGGTCGACTTAAATGTCGGCATTGAGAATCTCCTTCGCTTACTGTTCGTCGTAAAGTCCAAAACTGTTTCGAGCACAACCATCGTGCTCGCTGGTCTTATCGGAAGGCGCATTTAACGACCTGAATAAACTGCTTGAGGAAATGAAGAAAAATGTGCAAAAATTTTTCGTCGCGCGGCGATTCTGGCCTGTTGCTTGCGGCATGTCTGGCCCTGAGCGGATTTCTGAGCGCCTGTTCACGGCAGGTGCCGCCAGAATCCGAGGTCGTTATCTATACGTCGGTTGACCAGCGTTTCGCTGAAATGATTCTTGAGAAATTCACTCAAGAAACTGGAATCAAGTGCGTCGCGGTATTCGATACGGAGGCGGGAAAAACGACCGGGCTCGTCCGCCGGCTCGCGCGCGAGGCGGACAACCCGCGATGTGACGTATGGTGGTCCAGCTAAGTGTTTGGCACGATTGAGCTGGCGCGGCGCGGCGTTTTTTCACCGTTGCCGGATGATGTGGTGGCGGATATTCCGCGCGCATGGCGCGATAACAACAACTTTTGGGTGGGGTTTGCGGCGCGGGCGCGGGTGTTGGCGTACGACGCAGCACGATTCGATGCGGACGACGTGCCGCAAAGCTGGGAAGAACTCGCAACGCGGGAGTCACTTTCTGACGTTGCGATCGCGAATCCGCAATTCGGGACGACGCGCGGGCATATCGCAACACTATTCGCTTATTGGGGGCCGGAGCGCGCGACCGCGTTCCTGCAAAAACTGCGCGACGACAACGCCCGCATCACCGACGGCAACAGCCAGGCCGTTATGGAAGTTCTCGCCGGCGGCGCTGCGCTCGGCATGACGGATACGGATGATGTGTGGGTGAACCAGGGGAAGAGTGAAACGCTGTCGCTGGTCTATCCAACGATTTCGGATTCGGTTCTTCTTTCTCGTCAACGTACGCACCCGACCGAACCGATTCGGCGTGTCATCTGGATTCCCAATACGGTCGCACGGGTCGCTGGTGGTCCCAATGACAAGGCCGGGGCAAGTCTCCTTGCATTTCTGGCGAGCGCGGAAATCGAAAAAGCGCTCGCGCTGAGCGATTCCCGCAACGTACCGGTTCGTGCCGAACTCCGTGAGGAATTGAACATCGATACGACAACATCCGGCCCGCCTGAACCGCTCCAATACGAAAAAATTGCATCTGGACTCGAGGAGGCCATGAAAGCCGCCCGCGAAATCCTTCTGAAGTAGGGTGCGTTCGGCCGTGCCAACAATCTCAAAAAACACGAAAGCACCGCCGCGGCCTAACGCACCATTTGCGGCTAGGGGGGCGAATTCGTGGTCAGCCGACAATTTCCTGATGAAAGTAATAACACAGCCCGTCCGGCGCGACGACGAAGAACACTTTGAACCTTTTTCCATCCCGCTCGTCAACGCGACGATTCCCGGTGCTTACGCCATTCGCCTCCAGTTCGGTCTTCGCGCGATCGATATTCGAAACAAGAATCGCCGCCCCTTCCTGCGAGGGATCGCGGCCGTTGACGGCAAAGCCGATCCGCACGCCGTCGCGCTCCATGATGACCGTCGGCGGATCGTCGCGGCGTTCAACCTCCTTGAGCCCGAATGTGGCGCCGTAATGCCGGGCTGCGGAATCAATGTCAGCGACCGGCAATCCGAGAATGTCTTCGGCGTATGGAAAGGCGGCGAGGAATAATTTTTCAGCCATGTTTCGCCTTCCATCTGAAAGTTTGCTGCGTCGCGGTTGGCTCGAATTCACGATTCCCAAAATCGATTCAGCTAAAGCAGTTTTCGCGAGGAATGGTGCGTTCCGCCGCGTTGCGTTTTCGTGATACACGACGCGTTTGTGGCGCGGCTCAACACACCCTAATGTCATGAAAAAACAGCTGTCTCCTTTGGTACGCTGGGTTCATATGTTTTGAACGTTTCGTACCGACGGCCTTGTTTCGGGCCAATTGAAAAAAGGAGACAGCCATGATCTTTGTAGGC